>NZ_JBHVKJ010000012.1:0-111819 GCF_042798275.1 Nocardioides sp. NPDC057767
CCCCTCGTGCCAGACGGCACGAGGGGCGATCTCTTTGCTCCCGCGTCACTCAGGCAGGACGACCACGTAGCGGCGCGGCTCCACACCGGAGGACTCCGAGGTGAGGCCCGCGGCGGCGACGGCGTCGTGGACGACCTTCCGCTCGAACGGCGACATCGGCTTGAGCGAGACCGGGGCGCCGGACTCCTTGACCTTGGCCACCGTCTCCTCCGCGAGCGCCATCAGCGTCGAGCGACGGTCGGCGCGGTAGCCACCGACATCGAGCATCAGCCGGGACCTCTCGCCGGTCTCGCGGTAGACCGCGAGCCGGGTCAGCTCCTGGAGCGCGTCCAGGACCTCGCCGTGCCGGCCGACCAGCTGCTGCAGGTCGCCACCGACGATCGAGACCGCGGCCCGGTCACCCTCGACGTCCATGTCGAGGTCACCGTCCAGGTCAGCGATGTCGAGGAGCTCCTCGAGGTAGTCGGCCGCGATGTCACCCTCCTGCTCGAGCTGCTTGAGGCGCGTCTCGTCGGTGACCGCGTCCGCGGTCTCAGTCACGGTCTCGCTCACGTCCTGAGTCGTCACTTGGTTCCCCCGTTCTTCTGGGTCGTGGAGCGACCGGCGCTCGTGCCGGCCTTCTTCCGCTGGCTCCGGGTCTGGTTCTTGGGCTGCGTGCGCGTCGCGGAGCGCTTCTCGGCCTCCGCCGCCTCGTTGGCCTCGGCGATGTCGATCTCCGCGTCGGTCAGGCCCTTCTTCCTGCGCTTGGCCTTGTCACGCTCCTGCTTCGCCTCGAACGCGGGCGTACCCGGCGCCGGGTTGTTGCGGATCACGTAGAACTGCTGGCCCATGGTCCACAGGTTGGAGGAGGTCCAGTAGAGGATCGTTCCGACCGGGAAGGCGATACCGCCGACGGCGAACACGACCGGGAGGACGTAGAGCAGAAGCTTCTGCTGCTGGGCGTACTGGCCGGTCATCGCGTCGGCCGGCATGTTCTTCGACATCAGCTGACGCTGGGTCAGGAACGTGGTGGCGATCATCGCCACGACCAGGAACCCGGTCAGGAAGTACGTGCTGGTGTGGTCGGCCGTCGTGAACTGGTCCGAGAGCAGCGAACCGAGCCAGGTCGACGTGGCGAACTCGTGAGCGGCCTCGTCGCTCAGGAATCCCTTGCCGACGCCGTCCGAGGCGTGCTCGAGCATCCGGAAGAGCACGAAGAAGATCGGCATCTGCAGCAGCAGCGGCAGGCAGGACGCGAACGGGTTGGTGCCCGAGTCCTTGTAGAGCTTCATGGTCTCGTTCGCGAGCTTCTCGCGGTCGTGACCGTACTTCTTCTGCAGCTCGCGGACCTTCGGCTGCAGCAGCTGCATGTTGCGGCTCGAGTTGATCTGCTTCACGAACAGCGGGATCAGCAGCGCCCGGATGGTCACGGTGAGGCCGACGATGGCCAGAGCCCACTGCCAGCCTTCAGACGGAATGACGTACGCGAACGCCTTCTGCCACACGAGCAGGATGCCCGAGATGGCGTAATACAGCGGTGTTGCGATCCATCCGAACAGATCGCCTATGGCTCCCACGGATCAGGCTCCTCGGTTTGGGGAGTCCGCACTTACACGGACAACGTCTTCAGGGGATTTGGTAGGTACGGGATCGAAGCCCCGCGTCTTGGCCCAGGGAACGCAACGGGCCAGACGGCGCGCCGTCAGCCAGCTCCCGCGCCAGGGGCCGTGCGTCTTGACGGCCTCGAGTCCGTACGCCGAGCACGACGGGTAGTAGCGACACACGTCGCCGTAGAGCGGACTGACGAGAGTCCGCCACACGTGCAGCAGTCCGATCAGGACGGACGCGACCAGGTGGTCGAACTTGTCGAGACCGCCACGTACGACGCGGACTGCCGTGCTCATCGCAGCACCCGCTCCAGGCAGCCCCGCAGATCGGCGCCGAGCGCGTCGTAGTCGGCGTCGGCTGCGGCAGGAAGCGCACGGACCACAAGCACAGCAGAGCCCGGGAGTCCGCTCAGGGACTCCCGGGCCTGATGACGCAGTCTGCGCTTCACACGATTCCGGACGACGGCCGGGCCGACGGCCTTGCTCACCACGAAGCCCACCTGCGGCTCGCTCTCCCGGGCGGCATCGCTGCCGGTGCCGGGGACGAGCAGGTGGACCACCAGGCTCTTCGAGCCCGCGCGCTTGCCTCGTCGTACCGCTTCTTTGAAGCCCGACGAATCGATCAGTCGATGACGACGTGGCAGCACGCGCGTGGTGGCTGAGGCCGGGGCCTCAGACGGTCAGGCTCTTGCGACCCTTGCGGCGGCGCGTCGCGAGGATGGCACGGCCGGCACGGGTGCGCATGCGCAGGCGGAAACCGTGCGTCTTGTGACGGCGGCGGTTGTTCGGCTGGTAAGTACGCTTGCTCACGGGGTGCTCTTTCGTAGGTGTGGACGTGGGGCCGGCTGCTCGTCCGGCTGTCCTGTCACGCGGACAGAAGATCTCGCACCCGTAGACCGGGCGACCTAGCAACGGTACGTGGACGGCGAAACCACGGTCAAACTCACGCCCTATCACACCCCTGTGATTATCCCTCCACCTGTGGAGGACGGGTTGCCCGTGACGGTCGCCAGCCGGTAACTTCGTCCTCTACCGAGGTTTCCCTGCACATCGTCAGGAGCGTCGGCCGCATTCGGGGGGATGCCAAGCCGGGATCTATTTTTCCCGCCTGACCTGCCGATACGGTCGGATTCTCGAGGACGGCGACGTGTCTCGGTAGGTCTCCGATGCCTACATTCGGGGATGCTCCACAGCTTGTGGAAAAGTCTGTGGAGGATGTAGACCTGACCGCTGCGTCATTCCAGGCTGCATCAAGACAAGACCACCCACCCGAGCCCTCAGGGAAGGCAGGAATCTGTGGAGCACTCCGGCCTCGCGCCAGAACCACAGCCAGATCTCCAGTCCGCATGGACGCGGGTGGTCGCCGAGCTTCCGCCGAACCAGCGGGCCTGGCTCCGTGACAGCGAGCCGCTCACCCTGCATGGGTCGACCGCGATCGTCGAGGTCCCCAACGACTTCATCCGCAACCAGATCGAGGGCCGCCTGCGCGGCACTCTGGAGAAGTCGCTCGGTGAGATCTTCGACCGCGAGATCCGCATCGCGGTCACGGTCAACCCAGACATCGAGGTCACCCCCGACCCCGACACCCAGGCGATCATGATCTCCGAGCGCGAGATCGCCGCTGCCGACGCGGCCGCCGCAGCGGCCCTCCAGCAGCAGAACGCCTTCCCGCACCAGTCGGCCTTCCCGCACCAGTCGGTCTACCCGACGAACGCGCCCGGCCTGATCCCCGGCGTCCCGCCGGCGACCGAGCAGCCGCGCGAGGAGCCCGGGGCTCCTGTCGCCTACTCGGGACCGCAGGCTCCGATCGCGCCGCCTCCCTCTCATCAGCCGTCTCCGCCGGCAGGTCGTGGCGACGTACGTCCCGACTATGCCGATATGTCGACAAATCCCCCTGTGCCTCCGGTGGCCCCCGTCGAGGAGCCGGTCCCGCCGCGGCCGCTGGTGCCCGGTCCGCCGACACGAGCGAGCGAGCCGAGCCACAACGTGCTCGAGACCCGGCTCAACCCGAAATACACGTTCGAGACGTTCGTCATCGGGTCGTCCAACCGGTTCCCGCACGCGGCCGCGGTCGCGGTCAGCGAGGCCCCGGGCAAGGCCTACAACCCGCTGCTCGTCTACGGCGAGTCCGGTCTGGGCAAGACTCACCTGCTGCACGCGATCGGTCACTACGTCCGGAGCCTCTACTCCGGGGCGAAGGTGCGATACGTCAGCTCGGAGGAGTTCACCAACGAGTTCATCAACGCGATCCGGGACGACCGGCAGGACCGGTTCAAGCGGCGCTACCGCGATGTCGACGTCCTGCTGATCGACGACATCCAGTTCTTGGAGGGGAAGACCCAGACGCAGGAGGAGTTCTTCCACACCTTCAACACGCTCCACAACGCCAACAAGCAGATCGTGCTCACCTCCGACCGCCCGCCCAAGCGGCTCGAGGCGCTCGAGGACCGGCTGCGCAACCGGTTCGAGTGGGGCCTGATCACCGACGTGCAGCCGCCCGACATCGAGACCCGCATCGCCATCCTTCGCAAGAAGGCGGCGATGGAGCGGCTCACCGCGCCGCCGGACGTGCTCGAGTTCATCGCGAGCAAGATCCAGACCAACATCCGTGAGCTCGAGGGCGCCCTGATCCGGGTGACGGCGTTCGCCAACCTCAACCGGCAGGACGTCGACCTGACCCTGGCCGAGATCGTTCTCAAGGACCTGATCCCCGACGGCGGCGAGCCCGAGATCACCGCCGGCCTGATCATCGCCCAGACCGCCGCCTACTTCGGGCTGTCGATCGACGAGCTCACCGGACCCTCGCGCGGGCGTCACCTCGTCATGGCCCGTCAGATCGCCATGTATCTGTGTCGCGAGCTCACCGAGGACTCCCTGCCCAAGATCGGCAAGCACTTCGGCGGCCGCGACCACACCACCGTCATGTACGCCGAGCGGAAGATCAACCAGCTGCTCGCCGAGCGCCGAGCCGTCTTCAACCAGGTCTCCGAGCTCACCAACCGCGTCAAGATGCAGGCGCGCCAGGCCTAGCCGAACCAGCAGCCGTACGCGGCCGTCGACCCAGTCCGGGGCGGCGGCCGTTTCGCGTTTTGGGATTTGCAAAACCCACAGGACGAGATTTCCCAGGTTGTCCACAGCCCACAGGTTGGGTGGAACCTGTGGAGAACCGGCCGTTCAAATGGGATGGAAAAGGGGATGGCCTGTGCACAAAACACCCGAACGCGCCGACAACTCTCCACAGCCCACAGTGACGTGCGTCATTTCAGCAGCGCGTCCACACCCCCTGTGGAATCACATTTCCCGGCTTGACCAGGTAAAACCGCGATCATCCACATTTCCCACAGATGCTCTTACAACGTACGAAACTATTTACGTCCATGGATCCTCGGTGAAATTCCACGAACGCCCTTCCCTGGGGACAACCCGCTCCAGGTCTCGAGCGCCGTTGTGCGCTTGTGCAGAGATGACAGGGCTGAGCGCTTACCGGTTGTCGGCGGTCCGTGGCAGGATGCGTACTCCAGGTCATGTCAACGCGGGGGCGTTCCGGAACCGGTGGCGTCTTCCCCCAGGTTCAAGCACAGCCCGGGCCACATGTCCTCATACGCCCCGATGTCGAGTTAGAAGAAGGACAGGTCATCGTGAAGTTCCGCGTCGACCGCGACGTGTTCGCGGATGCCGTCGCCTGGGCTGCCCGCAGCCTTCCGGTACGCCCCAGCACCCCGGTGCTCTCCGGCCTCCTGATCGAGGCGGGTCACGAGGGCCTGGTGCTCTCGACGTTCGACTACGAGACCTCCGCGCGGGCGACCCTGTCGGCCGAGGTGGCCGACGAGGGCAAGGCACTGGTCTCGGGCAAGCTGCTCGCCGACATCTGTCGCAGCCTCCCGGCCAAGCCGGTCGAGATGGTGACCGACGGCGCCCGCGTCTCGCTCACCTGCGGGAGCGCGCGCTTCAGTCTGCAGACGATGCCGGTCGAGGACTACCCGACCCTGCCGGAGATGCCGACCGCGGCCGGCACGGTGAAGTCGGAGCTGTTCGCTCACGCCGTCGCTCAGGCAGTGACCGCCGCCGGCCGCGACGACATGCTCCCGGTCCTGACCGGCGTGCGGCTCGAGATCGAGGGCTCCACGATCTCACTGCTCGCCACCGACCGCTTCCGGCTCTCCCACCGTGAGCTCGAGTGGAACCCGGCGACCCCCGACGAGAGTCTGGCCGCGCTGGTGCCCGCGAAGGTGCTCGGCGACACCGCCAAGTCGCTGACCAGCGGCAGCGAGGTCACCCTGGCGCTGTCCACCACCGGCACCGGTGAGGGGATCATCGGTTTCGAGGGCGCGGCCGCGGGCGGCGTACGACGCACGACGACGCGCCTGCTCGACGGTGAGTTCCCGAAGGTTCGCAGCCTGTTCCCGGCCGAGCACCTCACCACCGCGCTCGTCGACAAGGCCTCCCTGGTCGAGTCGGTCAAGCGCGTCGCTCTGGTCGCCGAGCGCAACACCGCGGTCCAGATGGTCTTCGAGGACGGCGTGCTGACGCTCGACGCGGGTTCCGGCGACGAGGCCCAGGCCTCCGAGTCGATCGAGGCGACCATGGAGGGCGAGGGACTGACCACCGGGTTCAACCCGCAGTTCCTCCTCGACGGGCTGCAGGCCATCGACGAGCAGGTCGTCGAGCTCGCCTTCACGCAGGCTCCGAAGCCCGTGGTGATCAGCGGCAAGCCGGCCGAGGGTGGCGAGGAGCCGGGCTTCCGCTACCTGCTGATGCCGCGGCGACTGCTCTCCTGATTTCTGTCGCTCGTAGGGTGGTCTCGACAAGCTCGACCACCGGGCACAGCTCGACCACCGGATAAGGAACCTTGCATGGACATCGGACTCGTGGGTCTCGGCAAGATGGGTGGCAACATGCGCACCCGACTGCGGGAGGCTGGTCACACGGTCGTCGGCTACGACCGCAACCCCGACCTCGCCGACGTGGCGAGCCTCGCGGAGCTGGTCGAGGCGCTGCCCAGCCCCAAGGTGGTCTGGGTGATGGTGCCGGCCGGCGACCCGACCCGTTCCACGATCGCCGAGCTCAAGGAGCTCCTCGGTGAGGGCGACCTGGTGGTCGACGGCGGCAACTCGAAATACACCGACGACGCCAAGAACGCCGAGAGCCTGGCCGAGAAGGGCATCGGCTTCGTCGACTGCGGTGTCTCGGGTGGCGTCTGGGGCCTTCAGAACGGCTACGCCCTGATGTACGGCGGCTCCGCCGAGAACGCCGCCAAGGTGATGCCCGCTTTCGAGGCGCTCAAGCCGACCGGCACCGAGGACGGTCTGGTCCACTGCGGCTCCACCCCCGGCGCCGGCCACTTCTCCAAGATGGTTCACAACGGCATCGAGTACGCGATGATGCAGGCCTACGCCGAGGGCTGGGAGCTCCTCGACAAGGTCGACATCGTCGACAACGTCCCGGAGATCTTCGCCTCGTGGCGCACCGGCACGGTCGTACGTTCCTGGCTTCTCGATCTTCTCGTCGACCAGCTGCGCGCCGACGAGCACCTCGACAAGATCAAGGGCTACGCCGACGACTCGGGCGAGGGCCGCTGGACCGTCGAGGCCGCGATCGAGAACGCCGTCCCGATGCCGGCGATCTCGGCCTCGCTGTTCGCGCGGTTCGTCTCCCGCCAGGAGGACGACCACGCGATGAAGGCGATCGCCGCGATGCGCAACGGGTTCGGTGGGCACGCGGTGATCTCGGAGTCGGAGGCCTGATTCCTCCGGTCGGGGTGGTGGTCTCGACAAGCTCGACCACCGGCTCGACCACCGGTCAGATCGGGGGGATCGCTCCGGTCAGGGTGAGGATCAGGCGCACGGCGCCGTAGGTGATGAAGAGCGCGAAGAGGCCGATGACGACCGAGCTCTTCACGAGTTTGTCGAGGTCAGCGGGGCGTTTCCGGGAAATCCGGGAGCGGACCGAGACCACGGCAAGGGCGATCACGGCGAGGATGAGCACCGGTCCGAACCAGTTGCTCGCCAGCGAGGAGCCGACGTCGCCGTGCATGAGGTAGACCCACGACCGGGTCAGGCCGCAACCGGGGCAGGGCAGACCCGTGAGCGCGCGGAACGGGCAGAGCACCGGGCCGTCCTCGATGCCGCCGGCGGGCAGGAGCGCCGCGATGACGATTCCGCCGACGCCGATGGCGGCGGTGACCTCCGTGGAGCTCACCGCCGCGAGGCGCTCGCGCACACCGCGGTGGGCGGCGGTCTCAGGCGAGGGGGCGTCCGTCTGCATCTGGGAACTTTCGCACGATGATGAGGATGATGTCGATGATCGTCCAGATGCCGAAGCCACCGCAGGTGACCAGTTTGAGGATGCCGAGACCGATCTGCCCGATGTAGAACCGGTCGACGCCGAGGGAGCCCAGGAAGATCGAGAGCAGCAGGGCGACGAGCCACTCCCGGCTCGAGAAGACGCCCGGGATCTGTTTCACGGGAAACCACTGCTGGTCGGTGCCGAGGCTGGCCGGGGTATCCGACTTGATCTGTCCCGCCGCGGCCATCTGGGCGAGCTGCTGGACCGGGTAGGGCCCGTGGACCTGGCCCATCACCGACAGATAGAAGGGCCCGGCCGGCTCGCCAAGGGCGGGTTGCCCTGGAGGTGGGCCGTAGGGGTTGGGAGACTGGGTCATGCAGGCACCTTAACGAGAGAGGAAACCCGATGTACGTCTCACACCTCTCTCTGCACGACTTCCGCTCCTACCCGAACGTCGAGGTCCCCCTCGAAGCAGGCGTGACCGCCTTCGTCGGGCGCAACGGCCAGGGCAAGACCAACCTGGTCGAGGCGATCGACTACCTCTCCCGCCTGCAGTCGCACCGGGTCGCCACCGATGCCCCGCTGGTCCGGGCCGGTGCCGAGCAGGCCGTCGTGCGCGCCGCCGTGGTGAGGGACGGACGCACCGCGACCCTCGAGGTCGAGATCAACGCCGGCCGCGCCAACAAGGCCCGGATCAACCGGAGCCCGCTCCCCCGCACCCGCGACCTCGTCGGCCTGGTCCGCACCGTCGTCTTCTCCCCCGAGGACCTCACCCTCGTCAAGGGTGACCCCTCCGACCGGCGCCGCTTCCTCGACGACCTGATGATCCTGCGTGCACCTCGGCTGGCCGGAGTACGCAGCGACTACGACCGTGTCCTCAAACAGCGCAACTCGCTGCTCAAGACCGCCGGCCTCGCGCGCGGCTCCGCCCGGGAGGGCGCGCTCGCCACCTTGGCCGTCTGGGACGACCACCTCGCGAGCATCGGGGCCGAGATCCTCGCTCAGCGGCTCTCCCTGGTCGAGGCGTTGAGGCCGTACGTCGGCAAGGCCTATGAGACGGTCGCCCGTGGCGCGAGCAGGGACGACGCCGAGATCACCTACAAGCCGGTGGTCGAGCCTGTCGAGACCACCACCCCGAGCGTCGAGTCCCTTCGCGAGGCGATCCTCGCCGAGCTCGCCCGCCGCCAGAAGGACGAGCTCGACCGAGGCATCAGCCTGGTCGGTCCCCACCGCGACGACCTGCTCCTCCACATCAGCGCCGGTGCCGAGCGCCTCCCGGTGAAGGGCTATGCCAGCCACGGCGAGTCCTGGTCGTTCGCGCTGGCGCTTCGGTTGGCGGCGTACGACCTGCTGCGGGCCGACGGCGACGACCCGATCCTCATCCTCGACGACGTCTTCGCCGAGCTCGACAGCCAGCGCCGGGTCCAGCTGGCCGAGCTGGTCGCCGACGCCGAGCAGGTCCTGGTCACCGCCGCGGTCCCCGAGGACGTACCCGCCGCCCTCGCGGGTGCCCGCTACCACGTCAAGGCCGGCGAGGTGACCCGCGGTGAGTGACGAGGAGGTGGTCGAGCCGGTGGTCGAGCCTGTCGAGACCACTCCTGAGGAAGAAGAACCCGAGAAGCGCCCCGACGGCCTGGATCTCGCCCGCTCCCTGACCCGGGCGACCGCGAAGATGCCCGCACCGAAGGCCGGGATGCGGAAGAAGCGGCGTCCGCCCGACGGTGCGACCCGACGCGGCATGGTCTCCGGCGCGCGGCCCGACGACCGCGACCCCCAGCTCATCGACTCGGTGGTCAGCCGGATGGTCAACGACCACGGCTGGGACACCTCGCTGCGGGTCCACGGTGTGATGGCCCGCTGGCCCGACATCGTCGGCGAGGAGATCGCCGACCACACCACCCCGGAGTCGTACGCCGACGGCAAGCTGTCCGTACGCACCGACTCGACCGCGTGGGCCACCCAGCTCAAGCTGCTCGCGCCCACCCTGGTCAAGCGGCTCAACGAGGAGCTGGGGCACGGAACCGTCCTTGTCATCGAGGTGCTCGGCCCGCATCTGCCCTCGTGGAAGAAGGGTCCCCGCGGCGTACGCGACGGTCGCGGACCCCGCGACACCTACGGCTGAGGCCAGCGTCGGACCGGCCGTGAACAGGTGTTCGAGGCTCATCGCACGAGCCGCGATCTGCCGCTCTGAGCGCCCCATGGACGTATAGGGACTCACCGAGCCCCCTGCTGAGGGCGCAGAGACACCGTCAGGAGACGCACAGAGGCCCATTTAGATCACAGTTGCCCCTCAGGGCAGGCCGCGTGCGTGGAATCCGGGGTTCTACGGGGTAACATAGGGGTTGGGTCGATCGTCCTGGGTTTTCCTTCCGCGGCGCTGGTCGGCCCGTTGCATGCCCGACCGACACCATGTCCGTATCCGGACCGAAATGACAGGTGGATCGCACCGGTGACCGCTGCCGACCAGACGACTCCCATGCCGGACGACCAGACCGCAGACGGAGTCGCGTACGACGCGTCTGCCATCCAGGTTCTCGAAGGACTCGAAGCGGTCCGCAAACGACCGGGTATGTACATCGGGTCGACCGGGGCCCGCGGCCTGCACCACCTGATCTGGGAGATCGTGGACAACGCGGTCGACGAGGCGCTCGCCGGCTACTGCGACACCATCAAGGTGACGCTGCGTGAGGACGGCTGGGTGAGCGTCGCCGACAACGGCCGAGGCATCCCGACCGACACCGCGGCCGGGCAGGAGATCCCCGCGGCGACCCTGGCGCTGACCGTGCTGCACGCCGGCGGAAAGTTCGGCGGTGGCGGCTACAAGGTCTCCGGTGGTCTGCACGGTGTCGGCTCGTCTGTGGTGAACGCGCTCTCCACCAACCTCCACATGGAGATCAAGAACCGCGGTCGCCTGTGGGAGCAGGAGTTCACCCGCGGCGTACCCGACTACGACCTGCGCGAGGTCCGCGAGCTCGAGGAGGGTGAGCGCACCGGCACCACGATCTCGTGGAACGCCTCCGCCGAGATCTTCGAGTCGACCGACTACAACCTCGAGACCATCTCGAGCCACTTCCGCGAGACCGCGTTCCTCAACAAGGGGCTGCGGATCGAGCTGCGCGACGAGCGTCCGCAGGCCTCCGCGATCGCCGAGGCCGTCGAGGACGGCACCGTCGAGCAGGACACCGACGGTGCCGACGAGCTGCACAGCTCGGGCAACGGTGAGCGGGTCCTGGAGCAGTCCTTCTACTACGAGCGCGGTCTGGCCGACTACGTCGACCACCTCAACAAGCGCAAGACCCCGGTCTCCAGCATCATCGCCTTCGAGGCGGAGACCGACGAGAAGGCGCCCAACCCGATGAGCGTCGAGATCGCGATGCAGTGGCAGGCCTCCTCCTACAACGAGTCGGTCCACACCTTCGCCAACACGGTCAACACCCCCGGCGGCGGCACCCACGAAGAGGGTTTCCGCGCCGCGCTCACCACCCTGGTCAACCGCTGGGGCGAGGAGTGGGGTCTGATCAAGAAGAAGGAGGACCGGCTCACCGGTGACGACATCCGGGAAGGTCTCACCGCGATCATCTCGGTGAAGATCAGCGAGCCGCAGTTCGAGGGTCAGACCAAGGACAAGCTCGGCAACACCGAGGTCAAGGGCTTCGTGCAGGGCGCGGTCAACGACCAGCTCGGTGCCTGGCTCGAGCAGAACCCGGCCGAGGGCAAGGATGTCATCCGCAAGTCGATGGCCGCGGCCTCGGCGCGGATCGCGGCTCGCAAGGCCCGCGACCTCGCCCGCAACCGCAAGGGCATCGGCGGCGGTGGCGGTCTGCCCGGCAAGCTCGCCGACTGCCAGTCGACCAACCCCGAGGAGTGCGAGATCTTCATCGTCGAGGGTGACTCCGCGGGTGGCTCGGCCAAGTCCGGCCGCGACCCGCGCATCCAGGCGATCCTCCCGATCCGAGGCAAGATCCTCAACGTCGAGAAGGCCCGGATCGACAAGGTGCTCGCCAACCAGGAGGTGCAGTCGATCATCTCCGCGCTGGGCACCGGCGTGCACGACGACTTCGACATCAACCGGCTGCGCTACCACAAGATCGTGATGATGGCCGACGCCGATGTCGACGGTCACCACATCAACACGCTGCTGCTGACGCTGCTGTTCCGGTTCATGAAGCCGCTGATCGAGCAGGGCTACGTCTACCTCGCCCAGCCGCCGCTCTACCGCCTGCGCTGGAACAAGCCCGCCGAGCACGAGTTCGTCTACTCCGACGCCGAGCGCGACGCGCTCATGCGCGACGGCCTCGAGCAGGGCAAGAAGCTGCCCAAGGAGAACCCGGTCCAGCGCTACAAGGGTCTGGGCGAGATGAACGCCGACGAGCTGTGGGAGACCACGATGGACCCCTCGCAGCGACTTCTGCTGCAGGTCACCCTCGAGGACGCCGCGCACGCCGACGAGATCTTCTCCATCCTGATGGGTGAGGACGTCGCCGAACGGCGCTCCTTCATCCAGCGCAACGCCAAGGACGTCCGATTCCTCGATATCTGAGTCTCGCCGAGGCCCTAGATACCGATAGACGCACGCAGAAAGTGAAATCGTGACCGAGACTCCTCCGGAAGGCCCCGGGCAGACCTCTGCCGGCGGCCGGATCGAGACCGTCGAGCTGCAGTCCTCGATGCAGGCCAGCTACATCGACTACGCGATGGCCGTCATCGTCGGCCGAGCGTTGCCCGACGTACGCGATGGCCTCAAGCCCGTCCACAGGCGGGTGCTCTACGCGATGTACGACGGGGGCTACCGCCCCGACCGCGGGTTCTCCAAGTGCGCCCGTGTCGTCGGTGAGGTGATGGGTAACTACCACCCCCACGGCGACTCGGCGATCTACGACACCCTGGTCCGGCTGGCGCAGCCGTGGGTGCTGCGCTATCCGCTGATCCACGGCCAGGGCAACTTCGGTTCGCCCGGTAACGACCCGGCCGCGGCCATGCGTTACACCGAGTGCCGGATGGCGCCGCTGGCGCTGGAGATGGTCCGCGACATCACCGAGGACACCGTCGACTTCGGGCCCAACTACGACGGTCGGTCGCAAGAGCCGTCGATCCTGCCGAGCCGGTTCCCGAACCTCCTGGTCAACGGAAGCGCCGGCATCGCGGTCGGCATGGCCACCAACATCCCGCCGCACAACCTGCGCGAGGTCGCCTCGGGCGCGAAGTGGGCGCTCGAGCACCCCGACGCCACCCGTGAGGAGCTCCAGGACGCGCTGATCGAGCGGGTCAAGGGCCCCGACTTCCCCAACGGCGCGCTGATCGTCGGCCGGGAGGGCATCGAGCAGGCCTACCGCACCGGCCGCGGATCGATCACCCAGCGTGCGGTGATCGACGTCGACGAGGACAACAAGGGCCGCACCACCCTGGTCATCACCGAGCTCCCCTACATGGTGAACCCGGACAACCTCGCCCAGAAGATCGCCGACCTGGCCGACACCGGCAAGGTGCAGGGCATCGCGGACGTCAAGGACAACACCTCCTCCCGCACCGGGCAGCAGCTCGTGGTCGTGCTCAAGCGCGATGCGGTCGCCCGTGTCGTACTCAACAACCTGCTCAAGCACACCGAGCTGCAGACCAACTTCTCCGCCAACATGCTGGCGCTGGTCGACGGTGTCCCGCGCACGCTCTCGATCGACCAGTTCATCTCGAACTGGGTCGAGCACCAGATCGACGTCATCAGGAGGCGTACGGCCTTCCGGCTGCGCAAGGCCGAGGAGGACGCCCACATCTGGCGCGGCCTGGTCAAGGCGCTCGACCAGCTCGACGCGGTCATCGCGCTGATCCGCTCCTCCCCCGAGGTCGACGACGCCCGCCAGGGCCTGATCCGGCTGCTCGAGATCGACGAGATCCAGGCCAACGCGATCCTCGACATGCAGCTGCGTCGCCTCGCGGCCCTCGAGCGGCAGAAGATCGTCGACCGCCTTGCCGAGCTCGAGCTGATCATCGCCGACCTCGAGGACATCCTCGCCAACGTCGCCCGCCAGCGCCAGATCGTCGGCGACGAGCTCGACGAGATCGTCGCGAAGTACGGCGACGACCGGCGCACCCAGATCATCGCCGCCGACGGTGACCTCTCCATGGAGGACCTCATCCCCGATGAGGAGCTGGTCGTCTCGATCACCCGCGGCGGCTACGCCAAGCGCACCCTCGCCGGTGAGTACCGCACCCAGAAGCGCGGCGGAAAGGGCGTACGCGGCGCCACCCTGCGCGGCGACGACGTGGTCGAGCACTTCATCGCGACCACCAACCACCACTGGCTGCTCTTCTTCACCACGGCCGGCCGGGTCTACCGGATCAAGGCCTACAACCTGCCCGAGGCGGCGCGTGACGCCAAGGGCGGTCACGTCGCCGGCTTGCTCTCGTTCCAGCCGGACGAGTCGATCGCCCAGGTGCTCGCGATCCGCGACTACGACCAGGCGCCCTACCTCGTGCTGGCGACCCGCTCCGGCCTGATCAAGAAGACTCGCCTCGGCGACTACAACTCGCCCCGTCAGGCCGGTGTCATCGCGATCAACTTCCGCGAGGACGACGACGAGCTGATCGGTGCCGAGCTGGTCAACTCCGAGGACGACATCCTGCTGGTCTCCCGCAAGGGCCAGGCGATCCGGTTCCGCGCCGACGACGGCCAGCTGCGTCCGATGGGCCGGGCGACCTCGGGCGTCACCGGCATGAAGTTCCGGGAGAACGACTCCCTGCTCTCGATGTCGGTCATCCGGGCCGAGCACGTCGCCGCGGAGATCGCGGCCGGGCTCTCCGAGGCCAACGAGGACACCGCCGACGTCGCCGCTCCGGTCTCCGGCTCGGAGTCGCCGGACGAGGTCAAGGAGCAGTTCGTCTTCACGATCACCGACGGCGGTTTCGCGAAGCGTACGAAGATCTCCGAGTACCGGCTGCAGTCCCGCGGCGGTCTCGGCATCAAGACGATGGCCCTGGCGAACGTCGACCGCGGCGGTCTGGTCGGTGCGTTCATCGTGGTCGACGGCGACGAGGTCCTCTCGATCACCGCGTCCGGCCAGGTCGTACGCAGCCCGATCAACTCCGACTTCCGGGCCACCGGTCGCTCGACCCAGGGCGTCAAGTTCGTCTCGCCGAAGAAGGGTGACTCGGTCGCCGTCGTGGCACGCTCCGTCGAGGCCCGCGAGGTCGACGACGACGCTGTCGCCGGGACAGAGGTTGCAGATGATGTAACAATCGGTGGTGACGACGAGCACGGAGCGTCGCCCGAGACGACTACGGAAGATGAATCCTGATGACGGACCGCACCGCCGACAGCACGACTGGGGGAGTCGCGATGACCGAGCGGAACGAGACCGCACAGCCGGTGACCCAGCGGATCACGGACACGGTGGCCAACGCGGCCAGGCGCACCACCTCGGCGGTGGCCTCGACCGCCCGCACCTCCGGCCCTGCCGGCGCGGAGCGGGACGCGGTCAGCGGCTCGGCCCGCCGGGCCCGCCTGAGCCTGAGCCGGATCGACCCGTGGTCGGTCATGAAGATGGCCTTCCTGCTCTCGATCGCGCTCAGCGTCGTCGTGATCGTCGCCGTCTTCGTCATCTGGTCGGTGCTCGGCGCCGCCGGTGTCTGGGACTCGATCAACCAGGCGGTGCAGGACGTCGTCGGTGACTCCAGCGCCGGCTGGAACGTGCAGGACTACCTCGGCCTCCCCCGCGTCATGGGCTTCACCATGGTCGTCTCGGTGGTCAACATCGTCCTCATGACCGCCGTCGCCACCCTCGCCGCGTTCCTCTACAACATGGCCGCCGCCCTGCTCGGCGGCGTCGAGGTCGAGCTCACCGAGAACTGAGCCGCACCCGCTTCTCACAACCTGGGGAGGGTTATCCGAACGTGGTTCGGATAACCCTCCCCAGGTTCATTTGCCAGAGGCTTCGCAGGTGTCGCCGCATGGGCGCAGGTTTCCGGGCCATCCGTTCCTGGTGAGGATCCGTCCGATGCGTGCCGCGGTCTGGCACGGGGTGCCGAAGACCTGGTGGAACCTCAGTCGCGCGGTCACCGTCCCCGACTGCGCCAGATCGTCCAACGAGCGGTCCGCGTCGCGGGCCTGGTCTCGCCAGGAGTCGTGGCCGAGCGCACCATCGAGCTCGACCACGAGCCCGTATGCCACGTACTCGACGTCTCGGTACTGGTTTCCCGTGGAACCGATCCGGGGAGACTGGCGCCGCCCCGCAGGTAATGAATGGGCTCGCTCGACCTTGGCGAGGTAGCCGTGCTCGAGCACGGAGTGCGTGCCTGACGCCAGGTCGTCCACCAATCCCTGGATGAGCTTGCGCCGACGCAGGGAGTGCGCTCGGTCCAGTGCCGCCTGGAGGCTGGCGGCCGTGACGTAGGACCTGCTCGCCACCTCGGCGACCCGAGCGATCGCGTCGATCTCGGACCTTGCCTCGTTCGCCATCGCCAGCGCGTTGTCCTCGACCTTGAGACGTGGCGGCGTGCCGCCATAGGCCTTGAGCTTCAGCCCCCGCATCCGGTGGACGACGACGCCGGGCTGAGGCATCACCTTGCGCGAGTGGTCGATCGCGACGTGGATCGGCCGTCCGTCGTCACGACCTCGTGGTGCCTCGAGGCTCTCCCGGCAGAGCACAGCCGGATCGGCGTACAGCACCGCGGCCCAGGCGCGCTGCTCCCAGGTGAGCGGGCCGGTGTGGTCGATGTAGACGCGAGGATGCACCCGGCGGAGCTCCTTGCGGCGTACGGCCCGCTCTATGTCGACCCTGGTGAGCCCGCCTGCGGTGAGCTGGGCATGGCTCGCGACCCCGTGCTGCATCCGTCGCTGAGCATCCAGCATCCGCGCCGCATCCTCACGCGCGAAGATCGCCTCGAGGTCCTCCGAGTCGGACATGCTGGCACCCTAACCCTGGGGAGGCTCATCCGAACCGGGTTCGGACTGACCTCCCCAGGGTGGTCAGGGTGTCACCGTTTTGGTTCCGCGGGCGGCGGGCGGGTAGTGTTTCCTCTCGCCTGCTGGTGGGGCTTCCACCCCCGGCTGGCACCTGCGCTTATAGCTCAGACGGTTAGAGCACCACACTGATAATGTGGGGGTCGGAGGTTCAAGTCCTCCTAAGCGCACAGCACGTCAAGGCCGTCTCAACCAGACAGAACTCTGGTGAGGCGGCCTTACTCATGTCACCCGGATCCACTCCGGGCGCGCGCGTCGGTCACGTCGGCGGCTGCAGCAACGTCGTCGAAGGTCGGGGCCACATGCGGGTCGATCTCGACCGGGCACTCGCTCTCCCGCAGCACCGCCCGGGCGGTTCCGCCGAGGTGTCCGAAACCGAGGAACCGACCGCGGCCCAGGATCAGCAGGTCGGCGTGCCGGGACGCCTCGACCAGGGCGTACGCGGCCTGGGCCTGGACCACCTCGATCCGAGCCGGGACCTGGGTGATCGCCGGGGCCGAGCCGTCGCGGGCGGTCTCGAGGGCGGCGGTGAGCTCATGCTCGGCCCGCTCGGTCCAGCGCTGCTCCTCGGTGCCGACAGTCAGGTAGTCCTGATAGGCATCGACGGGGTGCCAGACGTGCAGCAGCCGTAGGCTCGCCCCGCGAGCGGCCGCCACCTCCAGCCCACGGCGTACGAGGGCGATGGAGGTGGCGACGTCTTGGACCCCGACGACGATCTCGCGGGGTACGTCCTGGCTCGACCAGGTCGCCGGGACCGCGACGACGGGCACCGGCGAATGTGTCGCCACCGGGGCGAGGACGGAGGAGGTGCCGACCCGTTGGATCAACGTGCGTGGCTGGTCCCCGAGCACCACGAGTCGTGCCTTGCTCGCCTCGATGGTGAGCATCGTTGCGGGCCTGCCGAGCAGCAGCTGCGTGCTGATCTGCGCACCACTCTCCGAGATGGTGCGCTCCGTCTCGACGAGGATCTCGCGCCCACGGCGCAGCAGGCCGGGGTCAGGGCGGGCGGGAGCAACCGGCCACGCTGCCAGTGGAGGCACGTAGGGGTCGACGACGTGGACCAGCTGCAGGGTGCCTCCGCACCGGACCGCCTCTCCCGCTGCATAGCGCGCTGCGGCGAGGCCGGCTTCGGTGCCGTCGACTCCGGCCAGGATGAGGCCTCCGCTCTCGTTCATGACTGACTCTCGCGCTCGGGCAACGGGCCACGAGGCACCGACGGCTCTCCATCGCGGCGGTGTCCGCGGACGGGCGGTGCGGCATGGTCCGCGGATGCCGGGCGTCTGGGTGGTGATGACTCGTGCTGGCCGTACGCTGCCACCCGCTCGCGTTGCAGGAACGCTCCGAGGTCGGAGATGGTGCTCATCAGCGGGGCCGGGAAGACAACCGTCGTGTTCTTGTCCACGCCGATCTCGACCAGGCTCTGGAGGTTGCGGAGCTGGAGCGCCAGCGGGTGTTCCATCATCGTGTCCGATGCCCGTCCGAGCGCCGCTGCCGCGGCTGCCTCGCCTTCGGCGGCGATGATCTTGGCCCGCTTCTCCCGCTCTGCTTCGGCCTGCCGGGCCATCGCCCGCTTCATGCTCTCGGGAAGTTGGATGTCCTTGAGCTCGACGAGCGTGACGACGATGCCCCACTCGGTCGTGGTGCGGTCGAGGATCTCCCGGATGTTGGCGTTGATCGCATCGGTCTCGGAGAGGGTCTGGTCGAGGGTGTGCTGGCCGACAACGTTGCGCAACGTCGTCTGCGCGATCTGGTCGATCGCCACGCTCACACTCTCGATGGCGACGACGGACTTCACCGGGTCGACGACGTGGAAGTAGGCGACGCCGGCGACGTCGATGCTCACGTTGTCCTTGGTGATGATGCCCTGCGACTGGATCGGCATCGTGACCGTGCGCAGCGACACCCGCCGAAGCACGTCCACCACGGGGATGATCAGTCGCAGACCCGGCTCGCGCACCCCGATCACCTTGCCGAGCCGAAACAGCACTCCGCGCTCGTACTGCCGCACCACCCTGATGGACATGGCCAGCGCGAGGACCAGCAGCGCCGCGCCGAGCACGATGTAGGCGGTTCCACTCATGTGCCCTCACGTCTCCTTCGGTACGTTGCCGCTCAGACCGAGGAAGAGCCGCATCACCTTGTGTCCAGGATCGGCGGTCGGTCCGAACATGCACGGGCAACCGCCGGCGATCACCGTGATGCCGTGCTCCCGGCCGTAGTCGGCCGCCTCCGGCGAGACGCTGCCGCCTCCGGGGCCCCGGTGCATCCAGACCTGCTTGATACCGAGCTCGACACACTGCTCCATCGTGGTCTGCGCGAGTCCCGGACGGGTGCCGATCACCACTGCATCCACCCCGTCGGGAACCGACTCCAGGTCGGGATAGCAGGGATCGCCTTCCACGTGGTCGGCGTTCGGATTGATCGGCGTGACGTCGTACCCGCGGTCTCGCAACCGCTCGTACACGACGTTGGCGCCGTGACCTCTGTTGTGCCGCGAAACACCCGTCACCGCAATGCGTCTGTTCGCGAGGAACTGTGCGGTCGCCTGCTTGATGGGGATCATCTGAGCTCCCTGGGTCCACGGATGCGCGTGTGGCGCACCCTCCGCTGCCAGTCTTGTTCTCGGCCGGCCAGGAGCTCAGGAGACCTAGGTCATCTGTGCCGGGACCTACGCCATTCCGGCGGACGCGTCGTGATCATGAGTCGGGACGACCCGCATCAGGTGGCGAGCCAGGTGGAGGCGGTGGAGAGTGGCGAAGGCGGCATCGCGGTCCTCGTCGACGAGGTCACCGGGGAATGCCGGTTTCTGCCTGATCAGGTCGACCTGGTCGTAGTGCCAGGCGGCGTCGCCGGCGATCAGGACCCAGCCGGAGGCGGTCCGGGCGAGGACACCGATGCTGCCCGGCGTATGGCCGGCGAGCTCGACCAGCAGGACGGAGCTGTCCCCGAACAGGTCGTGGGAGGCGGTGAAGGTGGCGACGGGCGGGCCGTCGAGGTCGTACGTCTCCACCGGGCGGCCATCGGTCAGAGCCGGGCGCACTCCCCCGACGGGCGGCCGGCCGGGGCCGAGGATCCAGTCACGCTCGGTGGTCCGCATGTGGACCGGGAGGCCGGGCAGGTCGAGGAGACCACAGACGTGGTCCCAGTGGGCATGGGTCGGGAGGGCGAAGTCGGGCTTGATCTGCGCGGTGAGCAGTGAGTCGACGGTGGCGACGGTGTCCGACGGCGGCGTGACAAGGCGACGCAGCATCCCCGGGAGCTCGCTCAGGGCTCGCTCGGGAGCGTCTCGGCAGTAGGAGGGGTCGACGACGAACGTCGCCTCGGGATGACTGACGATGAAGCAGGTCATCGCGTTGCGTACGGACCGCCGGAGGCCGGCGCCCTCGATCAGACCGCCGGCGGGCAGTGTGCGTGGCACCTGGGGCATCGTGCGTACGGTCACCGTCCGGTCGCCCCGGGGCAGGCCGGCGTCGGTGATCGAGGCGAGAAGTCGTTGGTCGGGTCGCCGCGGTCGGAGCAGACCGCGGCCGAACCCGGTCAGGGCGCCGATCAGCTCGCGAGGGGTCGGCGTGGCTGCAGAAGCAGTGGGATCGCTCGTCACAGAGGGAACGTATCGACCAAGAGCCGGTACGCCATCCGACCACGGTAGGAACCGCATGCGAACATCGCCATCATGACGAAGATCGACCTTCCGTTCGACCTCGACTCCATCCCGGGACGTACGCGGCGATGGGTCAGGGGAGGGATGCGGCGCACCGAGAGGTGGGGGAAGCGGTTGGGTGGGCGGGTCGGCCCGCTCATCCCCAACACGCTGGCCACCGGTGGCACCGACGACTGGACTCCGCAGGGGCTGGGCTACGGGCCGGACACCAACCTGCTGGCCCAGAGCTACTACTCCCACGACAAGGGCTCGGCGCTCGTGCTGGTCGACCTGAAGAGCGGCAAGACCGTCGCCGAGGTGCTGCTCGTGGGACACAACGGCAAGGCAGGACCGGGTCACGCCGGCGGCGTCGCGGTCGACGGCGACGACGTCTGGGTGTCCAAGGGGGCCGGCGGCGGCACCGGCAAGCTCTACCGCTACTCACTGTCGAAGATCCGCAACTCGGAGAAGGCCGCCGAGGTCGAGCCGATCGAGGCGCCGGCGAAGGTGGCGGCCGGCTCCTACTGCCGGATCCGCGGCAACCAGCTCTACGTCGGTGGCTTCGGCAACCAGACGCTGTTCGCCTACGAGAAGGGCGAGAACGGCGAGTGGGACTTCTCCCAGCCGGTCATCTCCACCACCACCCCGCCGAAGGTCCAGGGTGTCGTCGTCCGCCGTGACGAGTACGTCTTCTCCTCCTCGTTCGGCCGCCACCGCCCGAGCACGATCTTCATCTGCGAGCGGAAGCCCGACGGCATGGTCGGTGCGGTGCAGCGCAAGTACAGGTTCCCCAACATGGCCGAGGCGATCGTCGAGGTCTCGGGCGAGCTCATCACCACCTACGAGTCCGGCGCCTCCCCCTACAGCCGGCCCTCGGCGTACGGGTTCGGGCTCCTGACCGGCCGGATGTGGGCGAGCACCCACATGACCCTCACCCCCATCGCCTCCCTCGGCCTGGCACCGGACGCCGAGGCCGGGTGATTTCGTACGCCTCATGGCGGGCCGGTACGCTTTCCTGGTCTAACGGGCAGCGATGCTCACCACGACTCGCAGGAGAAGACATGAAGAAGATCGTCCTCGTACTGCTGGCCGCGGCTGGCATCGTCCTCGCCAAGAAGAAGCTCGACCAGTCCAACCCCGAGAAGGGTCACTGGGCCGCGGCGACCGACAAGGTGAACTGACCGACGGACACCGTCCGGGGCGTTGGCGCAATTGGTAGCGCACCTGCTTTGCAAGCAGGGGGTTAGGGGTTCGAGTCCCCTACGCTCCACCCATTCTGACCAGGCAAAACGCGAAAGCGACTGAGCAAGGGTCAGCGGCCGAAGGGCCAAATCCTGACGAACTGCCTGACTACGCCGCGTCATCGTCGTTGCCTTCCTCGTCCTCGGTGTCGTCGCCGGCGTCCTCGAGGGAGAGCGGAAACACGCTGTCCATGACGCTGGCGCCTGACTCGATCACCGGCCGCAGCTCGTGGCGGTAGACCAGCTCCGTCACCGCCGTTCCCTTGTGGCCCATGAGACGCGAGATCTCCTCGACCGGCATCCCCCGCTCGGACAGGATCGAGACGAAGGAGTGCCGCAGCTCGTACGGCACCCACTCGTCGGGATCTATGCCGGGGACCAGGCGGAGAGCATCGCGGAACATCCGGCGTACGTTGTGTGCATCCTGCTCAGTGCCCACGAGGGACGGAAACACCAGGTCGTTCTCCTGCCACCGGTCCCCCGCACGTTCCCGAATCTCGACCTGCTCACGTCGGGCACGTTCCAGCATCGCGGCGACGTAGCCGGAGACCGCAAGCGTCCGCTTCGACTTCTTCGTCTTCGTGTCTCCGCCGGCCCGCACGGAACGCCATACCTCGATGTAAGGGGTCGCCTCGTCGAGGTGCACACGATCCCACCGCAGCGCCCGGACTTCCTCAGGACGTACGCCGACGAGCAGCGAAACCGCGATGTAGGGGTGCATGTGGTGCTTGCGCGTCTTCTCGAGGATGTCCGAGGCCTGTTGGAGAGTCAGCGACTTCGACGGACGACCAGTCCGACCCTTCGGCGCAGGGCACAGGTCGACGACGTTTCGCTCAGCAAGCCCACGCTTGACCGCCCGATTGATCGACCTCCGCAGCACGGAGCGAACCTGCTTCAAGGTCGAGGTCGACAGATCCGACGACAACTTGAGCAGCCACTTGTCGACCTCGTCGGGACGAAGATCCTTCAAGCGACGCCCGCCCAGATGTGGCTTGATGTGCACGCGGTACTTGTCGCTGTCACCCTCCTTCGTCTTCTCCCCCACGTCCGAGCGCTCGAACTTCAACCAGTCCTCACAGACCTGAGCCACGGTCACCCGATGAGCTGCGGGCATGAGGCCGGCCTCGTACTCGCGGATGCGATCACGCAGGTTACGGAGGGCTGCCGACTCGCTCTTGCCGGTGCCGGTCTTGACGATGCGCTTTCCGCGTCCGTCGTAGCCCACCGTCTTCTCAGCGATGTAGCGCTGGCGCTTCTCATCCCAACGCACACCACCATCGCCTCGAGCTCGACGAGACTTCTTGTCTTCGGTGCTCATGCTGCCTCCTCAGCGAGCAGGGCGACGCACTCAGCGAGGGCATCGACCGGAACCCGGCGACTACGACCGACCTTGACCGTCCGCAGACGATCCGAACGGATCAGCTCGTAGATGACAGACCGGCTGATGCGCATCGCCTCGGCCGCTTCCTCAACCCGGTAGAGCACCGGGACGACGACTGTCTCGCTCATCACTTCACTCCTTCATCGGTTGGTGTTCTTGTTCTGCGCTTTCCACTGCTCGTACTCACGCGCTCGAGCTGCGGCCGCGAGAGCGAGGGTTTCGTCGCCGGGGTTCGTCCACCCGGTGCCTTGGTAGGTCCAGTTGCCGATGACGAGGGTTGTCTCGGTGTCGTCGGCCAAGAGCCGTGCCTCGAGCTCCTCGAGGTCGAGCAGCGCTTTACGGGCGTCTTCGTCGTGCTCAGCGGTCGCCACCAGGTCGCGGTATTTGGCACGTGCCCGGCGGAGCTGGCCAAGGGTGACGGAGTAGCGCCGGGACTTGGTGGAGAAATGACCCCGGAACCCGAGCATGTGAGCCCACTTCCCCAGGAGCTGGTACGGGTTGGCCGGCGTCCCTTTGGCGTCGACGTGGGGTCCGTAGTGTTCCCGTGCTCGAGCGCTGAGCTGCCGGCACCTCGAGGCGAACTCGGCGACGTGCTCGACCGGCCGGTCAGCGCGGATCGAGGTGGCGTCCTTGGTCGCGTACTTGGCCAAATAGCCAGCCACCTGCCCAGGCGTGAGAGGGCCGTCCGGGTCGTCGGTGCGGTTCGTGTCACGCACGACCCGGACATCGAGCTGCTTCCCCCAGCACAGCACCCGAGCGGTGTCATCGTCATCGACCGGAGGAGCCTCGAGGTGAACTTCGCCGGCGGCGTGCTCCAGGAGCCGGCCCAGAGTGCGACCGTCCAGCGGTGCAGGTGATCCAGGACCATCGGGACCGTCCAGGCGGATGAGGGCGTGGAAGTGCACGAGCCCACGGGCTTGGTACTCGGCGACCTTGGCGAACTGCACCGAGGCCACGTCAGCAAGGGCCGGCGGAGGGGTCGGGTTCTTCTTGGTGGGCTTCCGGCGGGTCTCTGTCACCCCGAGCTGATGAGCCAGCGCACGGCGTAGCGCGATGGTGGTCCGCCGCCACAGCTCCGGCGCGTGCCACTGCCAGATGACGGCGCTATCGGTATCGTGACACTCCGGACACAGTGGCGCGCCATTGGCGGAATCGTCGGGACCGTGGACGCTCATGCAGCCCAGGGGGCGGCCGTGCTCGCAGGTCACCGGCTGCCCGGGCCTGGCAGAGCGTGGCCGACACCTGCCGCCAACCGGTTGCCCGTTCTTCGGTCGGGATCCGTGGACGTGTCCGAAGGAAGGGGCGGTGAAGGTGACGAAGAGCAGCGGGTTGTCTGCCACCGTGGCGGGGATCGTCTTCCCGCCCACCAGGCCGGCGTTGATCATGGCGAAGGTGTCGCGGGCGTAGACCCGGGAGCAGGAGGGGCAGACGTCGGCGCGGCGGTTGCCGCAGGGACGGTAGAGCACCCCGAGCGGGGCATTCGCGGACGAGAACGTACCGACAAGCTCCCCGCTACGGGCATCAATCGTGGTCGACGAGCCAGACAGCCGGATCGGGTGGGCGCAGTACTTGACCGCTGCTGCGGTCTCGGCCCAGGCGTCGAAGGAGCCGTCAAGGAGTCGGGCACCGACCGCGTTGAAGGCGGCCGGGGTGAGTCCGGACAGATCCAGCGGCGCATCCTCCCCATACCCAGGGAACGAGCCCTGAGCCGGAGACGATGCGTCACTGTGGATGCCCGGCGCATCCAGAGTCGAGCTGGTCGAGACGGTCACGCTGCACCATCCAGGGGCATCACGTCGAGCAGGTCGAGCAGGTCGGCCGGCTCAGCGGCGTGGTCGACGCCGGCCCACCATCCACCGGTAGCGGTGCGGGCGTAGGCGGTGCAGGCGAGCCGGACCGGGCAGCCGGCGCAGGTCTCCTGCATCAGTTCGACCAGGACCGACGGGGTCTCGATCTCATCGGTGGTCCAGGGCAGACCGCGAGTCTCTCGGGTCGTGCACGCGGCGTGCTCCATCCAAGCCGGCGTAGTCATCGGGCACCCCCATCGGTGAGGGAGAGCTGCATCCCGGGCAGGTCACCAGGAGCAGCGTCCGAGATCGTGACCAGTTCCGGGGTCGCCGGGTAGAGCGAGGCAACGCGGCGGATGAGGTCGTCGGACCAGTAGTCGGCGCGGATGCGGTCGGTGGAGCCGTCCTCGTCGATGATCCAGGCCGTGCCCTGGGCACCCTTGAGGATGCGGTGTGCCGGCGCGAACGGGGCCATGCCGTCACCCAGGACCATGTTGGTCTCCATCGCGGAGCGCAGCCGCAGAGCGATGGTCTGGGTGAAGAGCCCTCGCATGTCGATGACCTCCTTACGCGGGTCCTGGACGAAGGCGCACACCACGACACCGACGGCGCGGGCGATGGAGAGCAGCCGCTTCAACAGCCGTTCGGCCTCCTTCTTGATGTCCTGGTCGGCGTAGGCGGTCAGCGAGGCCAGCTCGTCGATGACGAGGACGTAGAGCGGGTCCCCCGGGGCGGGCTTGTGATTGCGAGAGACCCCGCGCAGTTCCTCGGTACGGGCGTCCGCGATCGCGACGAACTCCCGTAGCCGCTCGAGGGCCTGCTCCCCGGTGACGGCGATCTTGGTGAACAGCGGGGCACCCATGGTCAGCTCCATGCCGCCCTTGAGATCGATCCCGTAGACCCGCGCAGCGTCCACCTTGATCGCGGGCGCCAGGGACCCGACGATGCCCCACAGGAAGGAGCCCTTCCCCGAGCCCGAGGAACCGACCACGAGCGTGTGGCGCTGCTCGATCTGGAGGTTGAAGGGCTTGCCGGACTGGCGGCGGCCGAGGCGGACCGTTTCGGTCTGCATCCGGGGCTCCGGCATCCCGGCCGTGGTCGGTGTCTTGATGAGGTCCCGCATCACTAGCTCGAACATGACCGTCGAGCCGGCGCGGCGCTTGGGCGGGTAGACCCGGTAGGCGTCGGCGCTGTAGGTCGCGGCCAGTTTCGGAGCGAACGCCTCGAGGTCGGCCAGGGCCTGGCCACGACGGGTCCGGACCTTGAGGGTCACCGAGTGCGCCGAGGTCGTTACGCGCTTGAGACGGGGGTCGCGCCACTTCTCGATGGACTCCTCACCCACGCCCATCTTCTTGACCCGCTTCGTGCGGCGCTTGGACAGACCGGCCTCACGGGCAACGCCCTTCCAGGTGATCCGGAAGACCAGCCACCACCAGCTACGCCGGCCGATGGAGGCCAGCCAGCCCAAGGCGGCCAGGGTTGCAGGGCGAGTCGGTTTGATCACGACCAGGACCGCGATCGCCAGGGCGAGGATGCCGCCGAGGCTGACGTAGATTGTCTCGTTCATCAGATGCTCCGTTCGTTGCGTTCCTTCGAGGTATCGAGCTGGAGACCCGCCAGCCGCCACGGCTTCCCATCCATGACGACCAGCGGGCGAATGTGGAGTGCGCTCACAAGCCGGCTGCCTTAGCGCGGCAGGTCGGGCACACCGGGGTTGAGAGGTCGGGGTAGTCCCAGGTCCAGGAGCTGCCGGCGTTGGGCTGGCCGCACAGGGTGTGATCGGCGTTGAGCCCGGCGTAATGCGCGGGGTCGGACCCATCGCCGATCCACACCAGGTAGAGGCTCACGACGCGGCGCTCCGGGTCTCGTCGTAGGCACGTCGGTTCTCAGCGCGCCAGGCCTCCAGGTCCTCGAGGCGCGCGGCCCAGGTCTCGGCGTCGATCTGGAGAGCGTCGAGGACTTTCTCGACCCGGAGGCCAGCCAGGCGGACGTACATGTCAGCCCGTTTGGTGACCTCGTGCTGGGCGGACTTGGCCCGCAGCTCGGAGGTGAGCAGGTCGGCCCACATCTCGGCCTCGTCCTTGACCTGCTGGATCGTCGGGGTGTCCATCACGCCGCCTTCGAGGCAGCAGCGGCACCACCAGCGGCAGGCTTGCGCGCGGCGTTCTCGCCGGGCTTCACCATCGACTCGGCCCGGTAGGACCAGGTGATCCGGGTCCGGTCCTGGCCCTCACGGTTCTTCCCGCCCGTGTACTCCACGTACGGCAGCGCGGTCAGGCCGACGAACTCCACCGGAGTCCAGGGGAACGGGGTGTCGTTGGCCGGCGGGACCGGCTGGTGCTTGGCCAGGAACTTGACCGTGATCGCGGTGTCCTTCTTCCCGACTGCGTCGTCGGCGTCGAGGACCACGACCTGCCAGATCGGGAGACCGGTCTCCTTCTCGAGCTGCTGGGGCATCGACCCATCGGCCCGCTTGCCGGCGTCGAAGTCGAGGACCGGCTCGACCTCGCCCTTGAGGAACGCTCCCTGCGGGAACACGTCGCCGTGCTGGACTGCGAAACGCTGCTTCATCGCCATGACTTGATCTCCTCGGATCTGAGTGTGTTGGTAAGTGGTATATGCCACTCACCAACAGAGTGGCATATACCACTTGGGGATGCAAGCACCTTCCCGAAGGTTTCTCGGTGACGAGCGCTGACTAGCTCAGGTCGTACCGCTGTTCGTAGCTCCAGCGGTCGGACGGGTAGACCGCCTCCGCGAACTCGATCGGGCGGTCGTGCTGGTCGTACACGATGTGCTCGACCACGAGAACCGGTGCGGCATCGTCGACCAGGCCGAGGTCTTCGGCATCTGCGCCGGCTGTGCGTGCGCATGTCCGGTCTCGGGCATAGGCGCCAAGCCGGCCGGTCTGCGTCTCGACGTACGCCAGGGTTCCGGACCGGATCCGCTCCTTGGTGAGCAGCCGGGGAGCGGTGCCGGCCAGGTCGGCGTTGAACCACGATGTCGAGGTCTCAGCTCGGCGCTCACCTTCCCAGGTGATGCGACGGCGTCGAATCGCAGCGCTCCCTGCCTCGAGTTGCAGGGCCCGCGCGACATGTTCTGGAGCCTCGAGAACGACCTCCGCAGCCACGA
Source organism: Nocardioides sp. NPDC057767 (assembly GCF_042798275.1). NCBI lineage: Bacteria > Bacillati > Actinomycetota > Actinomycetes > Propionibacteriales > Nocardioidaceae > Nocardioides > Nocardioides sp. NPDC057767. Next base: position 28,006 of record NZ_JBHVKJ010000012.1, read on the forward strand.
TCTCGGCGCGCGTCCCATCGGCGTAGATCCGGCCGGACGTACGCGCCTTCGTGTAGCGCTCGCTTGCGCGCCGGTTCACAGCGAGATCGGACACAAAGGTTCCTGAACCCTGGATCGAGTGCACAAGGCCGAGCTCACGAAGCAGCATCAGAGCTTTGGTCGCGGTTGGGCGCGACACGTTGTAATCCGCCGCGACTGCCCGCTCGCTGGGGATCTCGTCACCCGGGCGCAGTTCCCCGCTCAGGATCCGAGCGCGGATCTGGTCCGCAATCTGACGGAACTTCGGTGCTCCGTTGGCCGTGTTGCTCATCGCTACTTCTTCCGACTGGTTAATACCACTTCTCAACGGTAGCGCCTAGACCACTGGCAGGTGACAATCGAGGCCATGCGGACTCTCTTGGTGGCGGCCGGCGGTGGCGGCGATGCGGTAGGCGCAATGCTGATCCGTCGACTCCTAGGCCACGACCCACGCGAGCAAACCCTGGTCACTACGTGTGCCTGGGAACGACTCCGGATCGACCCGGTACCCGGTCCTAGATCACGAGGCGACTTCGTCGGCCTCCGTGCTGTCGCAGGCGTTCGTGCTGAGGTCGGACCAACCAGCGACACGCTTCCCGCCGGCCGCTCGGTCCTCCCGAGGCTCGCAGGAGATATCGACGCTCGGTTGTTTGTACACGACTTCGCCGGCGGTGCGGTCGGCCTGGCCGCTCAGCTGCGGTCGCTCGCGCACGCCCTCGATGCTCAGTCGCTCACCGTGGTGGACGTCGGCGGGGACATTGTCGCGCGCGGCGACGAGCCCAGACTTCTTAGCCCGCTAGCAGACTCACTGACCCTCGCGGCGAGCTTCCAGACCGGTCTTCCCGTCCGGCTCGCGATCCTCGGACCAGGAGTAGACGGTGAACTCACGGCCGGCGAAGTGACAGAGGTCCTCGCGCGTCTTCGTGCAGAACGGACCGGTTACATCACTCCGGCTGACGTCGAGGCCCTGTCTGACGTGCTCGCGTGGCACCCAACGGAGGCAACAACACTTGCAGCTGCGGCTGCGATGGGGCATCGGGGATTGGTGGACATGCGGCGGGGCCTGGATCCTGTGCCGGTGGTCGACGACAGCGCGAGCGTGTGGGTCGTCGACACCCTGGCGATCGAGGACTTTCCGCTCGCGGCTGCCCTCATGCAAACGCACAGCCTTCAAGGGGCTGAGCAGATCATGCGCAATGTCGCCGTCGACGAACTCGACTACGAGCGCCGTCGTGCCGCTGGGCAAGCGGTCCGTCACCCGCCCATGTCGCTGTCCGCGATTGCTAGAGCGAGTCTCGAGCTAGGTGCGTCGTTCATCACCACGCGCCGTCTGCTCGAGGCTACGACTGCCGACTGCCCTCAGTTTGAGGCGGCGCGTGTCGACGGACTCGGCCTTTGGTCGCTCGACGCGATACTCGCCGGCGCATAGGCAGAGGTAGGGCAGGAATTGGCCCTTGTGAAGCAGCGGACCGATCGAAAGACGTTGTAGTCGAAGCCCTGACGAGGTGTTGCTTTATCCGCTAACTTTGGCGCGAACATTTTGTCGGAAGGACCGGGACTGGTGGTCGTGCTCATCTTCGGCACGGGGGCCCTGCTGGCACTCGGCGCCCTTCTCACTTGGGCGTCTGTGATGTGGTGGCGCTGGATTGTCCAGTACAACCGACGCCTGTTCGACAAAGACGTTCATTCGAGGTGGCCCGTCCAGTTCGAATGGCGACGCCTTGAGTGGCAGGAGCTGAACCCAGGCGAGAAGCTGAATCAGACCTTCGGCACGGTGTTCCTCGGCGCGGTAGCTGCAATGGTTCTCGCCGCGGGCCTGTCGGGATGCGTCCGGGTCCTTGTGAAGCTCGTTGGGATGGTGCTTCCGTGATGGCCGTCCCATTGATGTTTGCGTGAGAACTTTCTCTACTGACTCAAGGCGGCCTTCGGCCGCGAGCGCGGCCTCCGGGGGCGTGCGGCCTGGCGGCCGGTCCCCCTACGTGCCGCGCAAATGAAGTAGAGCGCCCAGTCCGTAGACCAAGCGCTCTATGCGACCATCGCAGCGTGAACCGCTGGCACGAGCTGCTAACCGCCGACCCCGTTACCCTCGACCAGGCCGCCACCGACGACACGATCAGCCGCGCCGAAGCCGCCATCAACCGACGTCTCCCGCCGAGCCTCCGCGCCCTCTACCGGACCACCGACGGCGTCTACGACCAGGCCGGCCAATGGTTCGTCATCTGGCCGCTCAGCCGAGTCATCACTGAAGCCTCCGAGACCTGGGCACCACCCCCACCCCTCATCGCCTTCGGAGACAACGGCGCCGGCGAACCCTTCTGCGTCACCAGCGGAGAAGAAGGAGTGAGTCTTTGGCACCCCATCGACGGGGAACTCGAGACGATCGCCAACGACACATACGAGTTCTGGCGCAGCTGGACGAATCGAGCCTGACCATCCCCTCCCAGTCCGCAGGTCGGCCGCAGCTACGAACTCGCTCAAGTTTATTGGGCTGATGACGAGGGAGGAGGAGGGGCTGCTGCCGGCAAGGACACACCCCGCGACACCTCGAGGCACGGTGAGGTTGGGCGGCGTGGGGGCAAGCCCCCAGACCCCCGCCAATGGGGCCAGGTGCCGGCCAGGGTTGCGCTCCGCCCCCGCGATACGGACAACCGCTCGTGCCTGACAAACTGCCTGACAACGTTCGACTCTCAGCACCGCCGAGAGTGGACGAACACGGACGTTCGGCCGCGTGGACAGTGGTCCGGCATTCGAACAGATTGTCGTTTGCAAGCAGGGGGTTAGGGGTTCGAGTCCCCTACGCTCCACCCACAGAGACCGCAGGGTGACCTGCGGTTTCGTTTCATTTACGACGAGATCAGGGCGGCGTACGCCGGGCGCAGCTCGTCGGCCTGGGCCATGACACGCTGGACGACGACGGCCGGGGTTTCCTCGGTCGGTGGCTCAGGGGCGTCGAGGAGGCCGGCCAGCTGGTCCAGGCAGACGTGCCAGCCGACGGCGGTGTCCGTGTTGCCGGTGGGGCCGCCCAGCCAGGTGGTGAAGGTGAGGCGGGTGCCGTCGTCGGTGGGTTCGAGCTCGAAGCGGAGCAGGTCGGTCAGGTCGGTGCGGCCGTCCATCCCCCAGGTGAACTCGAAGGTCCGGGGCGGGTCCCACACGCGCAGCTCCCCCTCTGATACGTAGCTCTCCGGGTCGACCCCCATCTCCTCGATCGCCTCGGTGGTGCTCGCCAGCTCCAGGCCTTCGGGCCAGAACGGGAGGCTCAGGCGCGCGCCGACGGCGCGTTCGCCGACGATGTCGGTCGGGAACCAGTGCCGCAGGCCGTCCGGCTCGGTCAGCGCCCGCCACACCTTCTCGGGCGAGTGGCGCAGCAGGCGTACGTAGCGAAGGCCCGTCCTCTCGCCGTCGCGAAACACCTCGCCCATGGGTCCGGTCGTCGTGGTCATCTCAGTCCTCCTCATGATCAGGGTCGTCGAGCTGGTCCAGGTGACGCTCGAGCGCATCCAGCCGGTCGGCCCACATCCGGCGGTAGGGCGCCAGCCACTCCTCCAGCTCGCGGAGCCGCTCGGGACGCAGCCGGTAGTGGCGGCGCGGTCCGTCGATGCGTACGTGGACCAGATCTGCCTCGCCCAGCGTCCGCAGGTGCTTGGACACGTTCGGCTGGGCGAGCCCGAGGGTCTCCACCAGTTCGCCCACCGCCATCTCGCGCTGGCAGAGCAGATCGAGGATCTGTCGACGGGTCGGGTCGGCGATCACGCTGAAGACGTCGCGGGTGGACACGCCTCAAACATGTCGCAACCGGAATATTCCTGTCAAGGCATATGAACTGTGCGTGGCTGGCCGACAGCTGCGCGATGGCGATCCAGAGCGCCGTGCTATCCGACAGCGATCGCGATCAGTGCGACCGCGGGCAGGACCGAGGATGCGACCGTGCCCTTGATGCTGCCGCCGTGTGGGAGCCAGACGCCGAGGGCATCGGAAAGGCCCATGGACAAGGAGGTGAGCAGCATGTAGATGCAGGTCACGACTACGACCGTGACTCCCGCGGACTCGTTGCCGAAGTTCACCATCCCGAGGCCGATCAGCGTGCCGACGCCGGCCAAGGCGTTGCGGGTGCCGACGGACGCCGACCACAGGTGGACGTTGCGGATGCCGTGCGGCTCGATGCCGAGGAAGCGTTGGACCGCTGGACGGTCGATGAGGAAGGCCTCGAAGGGGAAGACGGCGATGAGGATCAGGGCGGAGATGCCGGCGCTGAGCTGTGCGACTGCGTTCATGGTGACCTGCTCGGGACGGGCCTCGATGGCGAGGCTGTTGAGATCGTGGAATCAACGCGCGTCCGGCGGAGCCCCGTGAACAGACGGTCGTCTGGACACCGGAAAGCGGTATAATAGTCAGTCTTACTGACCATATTCGCCAGAGTGCCGACCAGTGTCAAGGGGCTCGATGGACGTCGCCACGCTCATGCTCATCGCCTACCGGGCGATGGACGAGCGCGTCATCGCCGCGATGCGGGAAGCGGGTTACAACATCACCGTCGCGCAGGCTCGGCTCGCCCAGCGGATCGCCGTGGACGGTTCGCGCCTGGTCGACCTGGCCGAGCAGGCCCAGGTCACCAAGCAGACCGCGAGCATGCTGGTCGCGGCCTTGGAGCGAGAAGGCCTCGTCGAGCGAGTCCCGGACCCGACCGACGGCCGTGCGCGGCTGATCAGGTTCACCGCGGAGGGGCAGGCTGCCGCCGACCGTGCGCGGGAGGTGGTGATGGGTGTTGAGCAGGAGTGGAACGAGCACCTCGGGCCGGATCTGGCGACGGCTCTCCGGGAGGCGCTCATGTCGCTGCGCGAGCTCGTCGATCCGTACCGGTGAACTTCCGGCGTACGGTTTCCGAAAAGCCCGGCTGAGCGGGCAAATCTCTGGTAACTGGGATACCGCAAGGGAGATACATTCCCTAAACAGGTTCGAGCCGTTTGCGCAAGGGGCCTAATACCTATCGTCTCGCCATTTGGACCTATCACTCGTTTGAATTCCGTACGGCGGAACAAAGTGGTCTCGAACTTAGGAAACCCTTTGGTGCGGGTGCCAGAAAACGTTTCTGACGAAACCCCTCCACCACAAAGTCCGAAAGGTCAATGTTGTGGGCGCAGAGTCCGTAGTCACCCGGGTCGAGATGACCCCAGCCGAGTCCCAGGCCGCAGCCACGCTGGCGGAGTCGTTGCTCGCTCGATTCGGCGATCCGGTCTCCTCGGAGTTCCTCGAGACCGCGCCGTTCCTCGGTGGCGAGCTCCCCGAAAGCGTCGCCCGGGCGATCCGCGCGTTCCGCTACGGCGATGCGACCGACGCTCTGGTGATCAGTGGGCTCCCGGTGACCGCCGGCCCGACCCCGCCGCACTGGAACCACCCCGACGCCCAGGCGCCGCACGCCGCTGACTTCTGGCTCGCGCTGATCATGGCCCAGCTCGGTGACGCCGTCTCCTGGTCCTCGCTGCAGGGTGGCCAGCTGGTCAACAACATCCTGCCGATCCAGAAGCAGGAGAGCCTGCAGACCGGTCACAGCAGCGACGTCGTGCTCGACCTCCACATCGAGGACGCGTTCAGCAGCCTGCGCTGCGACCACCTCGGCCTGATCTCGCTGCGCAACGAGGACCTGATCCCGACCACCGCGGTGGGGATCAGCTCGATCGACGTGAGCGGCCCGGAGTACGCGCCCCTGTTCGAGCCGCGCTACGTGATCCGCCCCGACGACGAGCACCTGCGCAACCTCCGCGAGGCCGGCGTCAACGAGGGCGAGCTGCTCGCCGCGCCGACCGCCGTGCTCTCCGGCTCTCCGCAGGCTCCCGACGTCCGGCTCGACCCGCCCTACATGGAGGCGCTGCCGGGTGACGTCGAGGCCGACCGGGCTCTCCAGCTGCTCATCATGGAGCTCTCCGCGAACGTCGAGGACGTCGCGCTGGCCCCGGGTGAGATCCTCATCGTCGACAACCACCGTGCACTGCACGGCCGCAAGCCGTTCAAGGCTCGCTATGACGGCACCGACCGTTGGCTGCGTCGCCTCACGACCGTCAAGGACCTGCGCCGCAGTCGGGTCGCTCGGTCGGAGGCATCGTCGCGGATCATCGACCCGGTGCTCGAGCCTCTCCCCGCATCCCTTGAGCTCACAGGCGCTGGTCGCTGACGCTCGGGATCCAGGAGGCCGCAGGCAGTCTGCCTGCGGCCTCCCTCTATGTGGCGCCGTCTCGCTGGGACGGATGTGTCACATACCGTGACGGGGATCGGGAATACTCGTTGGGGTGAACGTGAGGCGATGGGGCATCGGGGTGCTGGCCATTGGGCTGGCCGTTGCGCTGGTCGGCTGTGGGGACGACAGCGAGCCGAAGAAGCCGGAAGCGGCGCCGACGGAGGACACCTACCCCGGGTACGCCGCGACGATGAGCCCCGTCGAGGCGGCCATGACGCTCGCTCCTGCGGGTGCGAAGACGCTGGCAGTGACCGACTACGACGAGGTGAAGTCGCTCTTCGGCCTCGGCGGCGTCACCAGCAGGTCGAGTCCCGCGGACCAGAGCGAGCTGTGGAGCCGGGCCGACAAGGGAGCAGCCCAGGTCAGCGGTGGGCTCCTGCGCGGGGTGGATCAGCGCCTGCGCGACACCTACCAGTGGGGCGCGGCCGATGTGGTCTGGGAGGCCAGGTTCACCGGTGGCGTCAAGGAGGGGTTCGTCATCAGGGTCGCCGACCGGGTGAAGCCGGGCCAGGCGATCAAGGCCGGCGTCGGCCCCCTGAAGGGCGCGAAGTTCGACCCGAAGACGCATCTGATCACCAAGAACACCGCAGCCCCGGGTGCCGAGAACTGGGCGGCTCAGGAGGCACTGGTCGCAGTCGCCGGAGGCCCCGCCACCTCGACGTACGTCGTCAACGGCTGCGCGGAGGGTGGGCCGAAGGAGAAGACCCGGCTGGCGCCGGTCGAGGCCTACTCGGTCGAGTTCGGCGGAGGACTGGCCACGCTGCGACTCGGCGCGGACCGCGACGACCTGTTCTACCGGCTGAAGCTGGGTGATCAGGATGCTGCGTACGGGAAGGTCTTCACCAACGGAGTCGCGGATCCGTCCACGGGGCGGATCGGGTTCCGGGTGACGAGCCCGGTGACGGCGGCCACCCTCATCACCAGCGAACCCGTCCCATTCGCCGTCTGTGATTGAGGGGCCGTACGCTGGGAGTGCTATGGCCGCCCAGACCAGACCCCCGCGAAGCATCTTCTCCCCCAGGATGTGGGGTGCGCACGCGCTGGTGGTGATCTTCGTGACCGGCGCGGTGCTGCTCGGGGTCTGGCAGTACGAGTCGAGCCAGCAGGACAAGCAGGACCAGGTCGCGGAGCTCGTGCACGCGAAGCCGAAGGCGTTCACGGACGTCATCGGGCCCAACGATGCCTTCCCGTGGGAGCAGATCGGCCGTCCGGTGACCGTCTCCGGGATCTGGATGCCCGAGGAGACCATCTTCATCGACGGGATGGAGCGGGGCTCTCAGGTCGGCTTCTGGGCCGTGACGCCGGTGCTCGTCGAGGACGCTGAGTCGGCCGTCTATGTCGTGCGCGGCTGGACGCCCGAGGTCGGCACCGCACCGCCCGCGCCGCGCGGCCACGTCACCGTCACCGGCTGGCTGCAGCCCAGCGACTGGACCGACGTCGCTGACGACCGCAAGTCCGACAACGTCTTCCCGCAGCTCGACATCTCCGACCTGATCTCGCGCACCAGCTACGACCTCTACAGCGCCTACATGGTGCGCTCGCCGATCGAGGACAACTGGCCGGCCAGCTCGATGCCGGTCAACGACGGTGCCACCGACGTCGCCGACGTACCCGCTCCGCAGCTGCCCGAGCCGGAGGCCACGACCGGACTGCGCAATCTGCTCTACGCGATCGAGTGGTGGCTGTTCGGCCTCTTCGGGATCTACGTGTGGTGGCGCTACGTGCGCGACACGCTCCGTCCGCGGACCGATGACGATGATGCTGATCACGGGGTCGATGCGTCGGGACAGATGGTCTCGACAAGCTCGACCACCGGGGGCGTACCCTCAGACGCGTGAACAAGCTGTTCGGCACCTACAAGGTGCTTGCCTACGTCGTCGGGGTGCTGCTGCTCGTCGGCACCATCTCCTCGCTGTTCAAGTACCTGCTTCCCGAGGGCACCGCCCTGCAGTCCTTCGGCGAGGCGATGACGCCGCTGTGGGTCGCGCACGGCTGGATCTTCATCATCTACGTGATCGTCGCCTTCCTGCTCACCCAGAAGGCTCGCTGGACGATCCCCGAGTTCCTGCTGATGATGATCGCCGGCCTGATCCCCGGGCTGATCTTCTGGGTCGAGCGCCGCGTCGCCGACCGGATTGCTCCGAAGCTGGCTGACGCGGCCTCCTGACCTCGGGTCCACGACCGACCCTGTGGGAGGATCGAGGAGTTACATCCCGTACCAATCCCAATGTCGGAAGGGCAGGTCATGGCTGACCAGAAGGCCATCCTCCACACCAACCACGGTGACATCACGATCACCTTGTTCCCCAACCACGCTCCGGAGACGGTCGCCAACTTCGTCGGCCTCGCGACGGGGACCAAGGAGTACACGGACGACGCCGGCCGCTCCGGTGTCCCCTACTACGACGGTCTCGGCTTCCACCGCGTCATCGACGGGTTCATGATCCAGGGCGGTTGCCCCCTGGGCACCGGTACGGGCGGCCCGGGCTACACCTTCAAGGACGAGCCGCACCCCGAGCTCACCTTCGACAAGCCCTACCTGCTCGCGATGGCCAACGCCGGCCCCGGCACCAACGGTTCGCAGTTCTTCATCACCACCGGCCAGGCGCCGTGGCTGAACTTCAAGCACACCATCTTCGGTGAGGTCGCCGACGAGGCGTCGAAGAAGGCCGTCGACTCGATCTCCGGCACCAAGACCGGCGCGATGGACCGCCCGGTCGAGCCGGTCGTCATCGAGACGGTCGAGATCGTCGAGGGCTAGGCCATGACTCTCGATGCAGCGCCGTCGCGAGCGGTGCTTCGCGCCGATCTGGCAAGGCGGCGCCGCGAAGGCGGTCTGGATGCACCATCGAGCGGCGCCAACGCCGCCAGATCGGATGCGAAGCGCCGCGCAGCAGGCGATGTATCGGGAGGCATGGCCTAGTTGTCCGAGACGACCCCGGTCGGGGTGCCGATCTGTTACCGCCACCCCGGCCGTGAGACTCACATCAGCTGTCAGCGCTGTGGGCGTCCCATCTGCCCTGACTGCATGGCCAGCGCCTCCGTCGGCTTCCAGTGCCCCGAGTGCGTGAAGGAAGGCCACAAGTCCGTACGCCAGCCCAAGCGCTTCACGAGCGCGCGGATCGGCTTCCGGGCACTCCCGGTGACCCTGTCGCTGATCGGCGTCAACGTCCTGGTCTGGCTGAGCATCACCCTCACCGGCGGTGCCGGCTCGAGGATCGCCGATTTCATCGCGATCCGTCTGCAGGGCTACTGCCTCACGCCGGACGGTGGCTTCGCGGTGCCGGAAGGCGTCTGCCGGTCGAGCGGCTACAGCTGGATGCCGGGCGTCGACGACGGCGCGGTCTGGCAGCTGCTGACCTCGACGTTCACGCACGTCTCGATCATCCACCTGGCCGTGAACATGTTCTCGCTCTACCTGCTCGGCTCTTTCCTGGAGCCGATCGTGGGCAGGCTGCGGTTCCTGGTGTTCTACCTGATCTCCGGGCTGGCAGGCTCGGCCCTGGTGGTCTGGGCAGCGGCTCCCGCCGGCTCGACCGTCGGCGCCTCGGGCGCGATCTTCGGACTCCTGGGTGTCCTGGTGGTGCTGTTCGTGCGGGCCGGGCAGTCGTTGTCTCCGCTGCTGCCGATCCTCCTGATCAACGCGGCGATCACCTTCTTCGGCCCCGGGATCTCCTGGCAGGGGCACGTCGGCGGCTTCGTGGGCGGTCTCGCCGTCGCAGGCATCTTCACCTCGCTCCGGGCCGACCGGAAGGCGCCGTTGCAATGGGCTGCGATGGGTGGACTCACGTTGCTGCTGCTTGCTCTGGTCGGCGTACGGATGATGCTGTTCTGACGCCTTCGTAGCAGGTGTTCTCGGGGCGTTTTCACGGCGTGGACAAATCCACAGGTGTGGAAGACCCTGTGGAGAACTACACCCGTGTAACGCAAAGAGGCGCAACCGCAAGGGTTGCGCCTCTTTCGGGGTCTAACGCAGGGATCACTCCCACTTCGTGGCGAAGGTGAAGCCCACCGCCATGAAGCCGATGCCGACCAGAAGGTTCTTCTGACCCAGGTCGTTGAACACCCAGATCTTGTCCAGGTGGTCGTTGGCGAAGACGTAGAAGACGCAGATCCAGACCAGGCCGATCAAGAAGCAGCCGAGCATGCCGACCACGACGCCGCGGCCGCGACCCAGCGGGGTCTTCGGGTGGGCGGAGACGGCCAGTCCCAGGAACAGCAGGACGAAGCCGATCAGGTAGTTCCACCCCTCGAGCTTCTGCACCGGCTTCGGCCCGGTGAAGTCGCCACCGACCTCATTGGGGCGGACCCCGACGTAGTAGTAGACGATCCAGCCGATGCCGAGGGCGATCAGCAGCAGGGCGATCCCGAAGCGCGGAGTGAAGACCGGGTCCTTGGGCAGGTCGAGATCACTCTTCTTCGAGAGCTTGAGCTTGGCCACGGGTGATGCTCCTCAGACAAATGTGATTGCTGCGCATACCCTAATGGTCGTGAGCTCCGGAACCCAGGCTAACCCCACTTCTAAACCAAAGCGCTGGACCCGTGCGACCTCCTGGAGGATCGGTACGCCCGTCGTGGTGCTGCTCTGTGGCGGCCTGCTGGCGGTGAGTTTCGTGAACGCGGACGGCACCGACCTGCGTCCGGGGCGCTACGAGGACCTGGCGACGCTGGTCGACGGCGAGCGGATCCGCTACAACCGCCTCGAGGCCCAGCTGGCCGACCTGCAGAGCGAGGTGGACCAGCTCACCAGCGGTGTCACCGACAAGGACGTCAAGAAGCTCCGACACCAGTCCGCGCGTCTCGCCGACCCGGCGGGCACCTCCGACCACAGCGGCGCCGGCATGCAGATCGTGCTGGGCGACGCGCCCCCGGAGGTCCAGGAGAGCTACACCGGCGACGACCCCAACTCGTTGGTCGTGCACCAGCAGGACATCCAGGCCGTCGTCAACGCACTCTGGGCCGGTGGCGCCGAGGCGATCACGATCGCCGGCAAGCGGATCATCACCACCACCGGCATCAAGTGCTCCGGCAGCACGGTGCAGCTCGACGGTGTGCCCTACCCCCAGCCGTACGTCATCGAGGCCGTCGGCGACCCCGACCGTCTCCAGGCGGCGATCGACCGGGACGACCACGTTCAGAACTACCGGGACGACGCCCGTGACCCCAACGTCCAGATCGGCTGGTTCCTCAAGCCGCTGACCTACCTCACCGCGCCGGCCTACGACGGCCTGCTCGACGTGAAATACGCGAAGCCCCTGCCTCAGGACAACTGAGAAGCCGCGCCGCTGGTCGAGCCGCCGGAGCCGCTAGGCGGAGGCGTGTCGAGACCAACACAGTGCCCTCGGCGCTCGATGGGACTGTGTTGGTCTCGACACCGCTCGCTGGCGCTCGCGGGCTCGACCAGCGGGGGCTACGGTGCCGCCGGGGTGCTCGGCGGAAGCGCCGGGTCACACGTCGGCGGGTCGCCCGGCTCGGCCGTCTGGGTGGCCGAGGCCGACGGGTTGGCCGGGTCGGTCCCGGGCACGAGCGTCTGACAGCTCGGCAGGGCCTCCTCCTTCGTCGAGACGAAGATGATCACCTGGCCGTCCTGGGCGAGCGGCGTGCCCTTGGCCGGCGTCTGGTCGACGACGGTGTCCTTCGGCTTGTCGGTGTTCGGCTCGTCCTTGCGGACCGGCGTGAAGCCGGCGTTGCGGAGGATCTCCTCGGCCTCCTCAGCGGTCTTGCCGACGACGTTGGGGACCTTCTTCGGGCCCTTGGAGACGGTGAGCAGGACCTCGGTGGTCTTGCCGGTGGTGACGCTCTGGTCTGCGACCGGGTCGGACTCGATCACGGTGCCCTTGTCCTTGTCGGAGGGGGCCGTCTCGATCTTCACCGTGAAGTTGTAGGGCGCGCCCTCGAGCAGGTCCTTCGCCGCCGCCTGTTGCATCCCGACCACGTTGGGCATCTCCCGGTTGGGTGGCCCGGTGGAGACCGTCAGGGTGACGGTGCTGCCCTCCTCGACCTCCTGGCCGGCGGGCGGGTCCTGGGAGATCACCACGCCGACCGCGACGGAGTCGCTCGACTCCTGCTTGACGTCGCCCTTGAGCTTGGCCGTGCTCAGCTCGGCCATCGCCTTCTCCTGGGTCAGCCCGGTGACGTCGGGCGCGGGCGTGGTCTGCGGACCGAGGGCCGTCGGCAGGAAGTAGGCGCCCACCGCGATCAGGCCGATGATGACCAGTCCGAGCAGGACGAGCACCCACGGGCGCGGACCGCCGGGACGCTCGTCCTGGGGCGGGTAGTAGCCACCGTTGGTGGGATCGCCGTAGGGGCCGCCGGGAACGGCGCGGTTCTGGGCGACCTGGGTCTGGTCGATGCTCGGCGGCACCGTCGCCTGGACCGGACGTCCGGCGAGGTAGCGCTCGATGTCGGTGCGCATCGCCTGTGCCGACTGGTAGCGGTCCTCGACCCGCTTGGCCAGCGATTTCATCACGATCGCGTCGAGCTCACGGGGCAGCGACGGGTCGTGGGCCGACGGAGGCTGGGCGTGCTCGCGCACGTGCTGGTAGGCCACCGACACCGGCGAGTCGCCGACGAACGGCGGACGGCCGGTGAGCAGCTCGTAGAGGAGGCAGCCGGCGGAGTAGACGTCGGAGCGGGCGTCGACCTGCTCACCACGAGCCTGCTCGGGGCTGAGGTATTGCGCGGTGCCGACGACGGCCGCCGTCTGGGTCATCGTGGACTGGGCGTCGTTGAGCGCCCGGGCGATGCCGAAGTCCATCACCTTCACGTCACCGGCCGGCGTCAGCATGACGTTGCCCGGCTTGATGTCGCGGTGGATGATCCCGTTGCGGTGGCTGTAGTCGAGAGCGTTGAGTACGTCGGAGCTGATCTCCAGCGCCCGCTCGGGCAGGATCTTGCGACCCTCACGGAGCACGTCGCGCAGCGTGCGGCCGGCGACGTACTCCATCACGATGTAGGGCTGCGCGACGCCGTCGTCAGCCTTCTCCTCGCCGGTGTCGTAGACCGACACGATCGAGGGGTGGTTGAGCTTGGCCGAGGACTGCGCCTCACGCCGAAAACGCGCCTGGAAGGTCGCATCGCTGGCGAGGTCCATCCGCAGCCGCTTGATCGCGACCACGCGGCCGAGCCGGTGGTCGGTGCCCTTGCGGACCTCCGCCATCCCGCCTCGGCCGAGCAGCTCGCCGACCTCGTAACGACCGGCGAGGAGCGCTCCGTCAGCCATTGCCGCCCCCGTTGCCGTTTCCGTTGCCACCGTCGGTGTTCTCTTCGCCGGGGATGTCGGGGAAGACCCAGCCGTCGGAGGACTCGCCGTCGGTCGGCTCCTCCTCGTCGGTCTCCTCCTCGTCGGGCTCTTCCTCGGTGGGAGTGGGGTCGACCTCCGGACGCTCGCCGTAGTAGCGGATGGTGATCGGGTCGCCCTCGTAGAGGTTGCGGGTCGGGTCGAGGCCGGCGACGGTGTCGGGCTCGTAGCTGCCGTCGTTGTCCTGGACCGTCACCTTGACGGTCAGCCCGAGGTCGCGCAGCTCGCCGCGCACCTCGTCGACGTTGCGGCCGATGTAGGCGTCCTCGTCGATCTCGACGGGCTTCGGCTCCTCTTCGGCCTTCTCCGTCGGCGTGGGCGTCGGGGAGGCCGAGGGAGTGGTGGAGGTGTCGTTGGCCGGAGGCGTCTCCGGGTCGGCGGCGAGGGTCGAGATGATCCAGATGATCGCGACGATCACCGCCACGAGCATCACGAGCACGACGATGTTGAACGGCTTCTTGTACCAGGGCCGCTGGTCCTCGTCCTCGTCGTAACGGTCGTATGGATCCTGGTAGCGAGGCGGAGTCGGCCCCTCGGGACCGCCCGGACCACCCTGCATGCCGACGAAGTTCTGAGTGCCCGCGGGCGAGGGGACCGGGTCCATGACCGACGTCGCGGTCGCGTCACCGGGCGCGGCGGCGACGACGGTGGTGGCGTCGGCGTCGGGGTCAGCAGCGGCACCGTGACCGACCATCGCGGCCGTGAACGCGGCCGCGTCTGCGTAGCGGAGGGTCGGGTCCTTCTGGAGGCTCCGCATCACGATCGCGGCCAGGTCGGCGGGGACGTGGTCGGGCAGCGGGGGCACCGGGTCGTGCAGGTGGGCGATCGCGGTGGCGACCGGGGTCTCCTTCTGGAACGGCCGGTAGCCGGCCAGGCACTCGAAGGCGACCACACCGAGGGAGTAGACGTCGGAGGCCGGCGTGGCCTTCTCGCCACGTGCCTGCTCGGGGCTGAGGTATTGCGGCGTGCCCATCACCTGGCCGGTGCCGGTGATGCCGGTCGACGCCTGGGCGCGGGCGATGCCGAAGTCGGTGACCTTCACCTTGCGCTGCGGGGTGATCAGCAGGTTGGCGGGCTTCACGTCGCGGTGCACGATGCCGGCCCGGTGGGCGGCGGCCAGCGCGTCGCCGGCCTGACCGAGCAGGTCGCGTACGACCTCGGGGGCCAGGGGACGACCGTCACGGAGAAGCTCGGAGAGCGGCTTGTGATCGACCAGCTCCATCACCAGGAACGGGCGCATCAGGCCGGAGGCGGTCGGCATCTCGCCGACGTCGTAGACGGCCACCACGTTGGGGTGGTGGAGCGCGGCGGCGTGCTTGGCCTCGGACTCGAAGCGGGAGCGGCCGATCGGGTCCTCGGCGTGCTCCGGCTTGAGGAGCTTGATCGCGACCTCGCGGTTGAGCGTCGTGTCGGTCGCCCGCCACACCTCGCCCATCCCGCCGGTGCCGATGAGCTCGTGGAATACGTAACGACTCATGAGATCGCTGCCTCCATCATGGCCTTCGCGATTGGGCCGCCCAGCCGTCCGCCGGCGATTTCGCTGCGTTCGGTGCCGCTCTTCTGGACCATCACGGCGACCGCGATGGACGGGTTCTCCGCCGGGGCGAACGAGGTGAACCAGGCGTACGGCGGCTTGTCCGGCGTCGTCTGGGCGGTGCCGGTCTTGCCGGCGACGCTCACGCCGTCGATGGACGCCGCCTCGGCGGTGCCGTTGTCGACGGTGCTGACCATCATCTGGGTCAGGATCTCGGCGGTGTCCTGCGAGACCGCGGGCTGGTTGTCGATCGCGGTCGGGTTGCCCTGGTCGATGACGTCGAGCGAGGAGGAGGTGACGCGGTCGACGAGGTAGGGCTTCATGACCTCGCCGCCGTTGGCGATGCCCGCGGAGACCATCGCCATCTGCAGCGGGGTCGCGATCACGCTCTGCTGACCGATCGCGGCCCTGGCCTGCTCGGCCTTGCCGTCGTTGGCGGGGTACTGGCTCTTGGCCAGCGGACCGAGGTCGTCGAGGTAGTCCTGGCCGAACCCGAACGCCTCGGCCTGCTCCTGCATCTCCTCGTCGGAGAGCTCCATCCCGAGCTGACCGAAGGCGGTGTTGCAGGAGACCTCGAGCGCCCGGGTCAGCGTGATCTGCTCGCCGCCGCAGCTGGTGCCGTTGAGGTTGGGCAGGTCGGTGGTGGTGCCGGGCAGGTCGAGGGACGCGCCGCCGTAGACCTTGCTGTCGCCGTCCATGTCGAGGTTCTCGATCGCGGCCGCGGCGGTGACCAGCTTGAAGGTCGAGCCAGGCGGCAGCGCGGTCTGGATGGAACGGTTGAGCAGGGGCTCGTCGTCGTCCTTCGAGAGCTGGTTGTAGGACTTCGTCGCGTCGGAGAAGTCGTGGGTCGCCAGCCGGTCGGGGTTGTAGGTCGGGGTGGACGCCATCGCCAGGATCTTGCCGGTGCTCGGCTCGATCGCCACCGCGGCCGCCTGGACGTCCTCGCCCAGCGCGGTCAGGCCCTCGTACGCAGCGTCCTGGACCTTCGGGTCGATGGTCAGCTCGACGTTGCCGCCGGCCGGCTCGGAGTTGGTGACCAGGTCGACCAGGCGGTTGGTGAAGAGCTTGTTGTCCTTGCCCGACAGCACCGAGTCCTGGGATCTCTCGATCCCCGTCTGGCCGTAGGAGTAGGACATGAAACCCGTGATCGGGGCGTACTTCTTGCCGCCGGGATAGGTGCGCAGCCACTCGTACTTGTCGTCGCTCGGCTTGCTGGTGGCGATCGCCTTCTTGCCGACCAGGATGTCGCCGCGCTGCTGGGAGTAGGCCTCTTCGGTGACCCGTCGGTTGTCGGCGCGGTTGTTGTACCAGCTCGCCTTGAAGAACTGGACGTACGTCAGGTTGAGCATCAGCGCCACGAACAGGATCAGGCAGCCGACACTCAACGTGCGGATGGGGCGGTTCACTTGCTCATCGCCCCTTTGTCGAGCTTGACGATCTGGGTCTCCTCAGCGGCGAGGTCTTCATCGGACGGCGCAGTCGGCAGCGGACGGCGCGACTGGTCCGAGACGCGCAACAGCAGGGCCACGATCACCCAGTTGGCGACCAGCGAAGATCCACCATACGAGAGGAACGGTGTGGTCAGACCGGTCAGCGGGATCAGCCCGGTCACGCCGCCGACGACCACGAAGGTCTGCAGCGCGACCGAGGTGGCCAGACCGACGGAGAGCAGCTTGCCGAAGTCGTCGCGGGCGACGATCGCCGTGCGCAGGCCGCGCTCGACGATCAGGCCGTAGCAGAGCAGCAGCGCGAGGAGCGCGGTCAGACCCAGTTCCTCGCCGATCGCCGGGACGATGAAGTCGGAGTTGGCGTAGGGGATCCGCCAGGGCTCGCCGGAGCCGAAGCCACGACCGATCATGCCTCCCCAGGCCATCCCGAACATCCCCTCGACCAGCTGCCCTGAAGAGGTCACGCCGTCATCGCCCACGGGGTAGTACTTGAACGGGTCCAGCCACGTGAACACCCGGACGCGTACGTGGCTGAACAGGGTCAGAGCAGCGAAGACACCACCTGCGAAGAGCAGTCCGCCGACGACGATCCAGCCCTTGCGCTCGGTCGCGACGTACAGCGTCACCACGAAGAGGCCGTAGAAGAGCAGGCTGGAGCCGAGGTCGCGCTGCAGGACCAGGATCGCGAGGCTGATCACCCACATCATCAGCAGCGGGCCGAGGTCGCGGCCGCGGGGCAGGTCGATGCCGACGAAGCGGCGCCCGGCCAGGGCGAGCGCGTCGCGGTGGACAGCCAGGTAGCCGGCGAAGCAGATCACCAGGAGGACCTTGGCGACCTCACCGGGCTGGAAGCTGACCGGCCCGAGGTTGATCCAGATCCGAGCGCCGTTGATCGTCTTGCCGATGAGCGGGAGCATCGGCAGGATCAGCATGACGACTGCGCCGAGGCCGGCGGTGTAGGTGAACCGCTGCAGCATCCGGTGGTCGGGGACCACGAAGAGCGTGATCAGGAACAGCACCACGCCGATCGTCATCCAGATCAGCTGCTGACGAGCGAACGCGTCGGTCTCGCTCGCTCCTGCGGCCAGGTCGAGCCGGTGGATGACCGCCAGGCCGAACCCGTTGAGCATCGCCACCAGCGGAAGCAGCACGGGGTCGGCGTACGGAGCCAGCAGACGTACGCCGATGTGGGCCGCCACCAGGAGCGCGACCAGCCAGGTGCCGTAGCCGACGATGTCGACCGGGATCTCCTCCTGCACCCCGAGGCCGACCGCGGCGTAGGCCCCGATCCCGACCGCGAGGGCGAGGAGCAGCAGGACCAGCTCCGCCCCTCGGCGTGACCGGTGGACGAAGACGGGCATGGAGCTCGCCGGCGTAAAACCGCTCATGACCCGCTTCCCGCGTCCGCGGCGCTCTGGTCGGCCAGTGACTGCACCTTCTCCTGGGCGCCGGCCAGGTCCTTGCTGTGGATGCCGTCCTCGAGCTGGTTCTGGTAGGTCTCGGCCAGGTCGGAGACCTTCAGGTCCGAGGTCTGGTAGGGCTCGGAGAGGTCGAGGCCGATCATCGTGGTGGGTACGCCACGGAAGATCGTGACGTTGCCATCCTGCTCGCCGATGTACCACTGGTTCTGCGACCAGACGAACGCGGTCGCAACTGCGATCCAGACGACACCGAGCAGCGTCAGCAGCCCGAAGGCCCAACGCAGCTTCAGATACTTCGCCGGCGCCTGGAGCGCGTAGCGCATCTCCTCCGGGTCGGCGGCGATCGCGCCGTCGGGGATCTCCTCGTCGATCGGGTCCAGCTCGCCGGTGTCGCCCATCCGGTGCCCGCGGAACAGAGCGGTCATCTGACCGGTCTTGGTGGTCCTCCGCTTGAGCTCGGCCGCCGCACCCACCATCTGGGCCTCGAGGCCGGCCGACGGGACGGTGTCGCTCGGCACCACGTCGGCGACCACGCAGGTCACGTTGTCGGTGCTGCCGGAGTCGAGGGAGACCCGGACCAGCTCGACGGCGGCGTACTCCGGGGTGCCGGTGGCGAGGATGTCGGCGATCCGGGGATCGTCGACGTAGCCGCAGACGCCGTCGCTGCAGAACATCAGCCGGTCGCCGGCGGCGAGGTCGACGATGAACAGGTCGGGCTCGAGCTCACGGGTGCCGTCGAGGGCCTTGAGGATCAGGTTGCGGTGGGGGTGGGTCTTGGCCTCATCCTCCGTGATCCTCCCCTCGTCGAGCAGTGTCTGCACGAAGGTGTGGTCGTGGGTGACCTGGTGGATCGCGCCGTTGCGCAGCAGGTAGGCGCGGCTGTCACCGACGTGGCCGACGGTCAGCTTGGAGCCGTCGAAGAGGCCGACGGTCGAGGTCGTGCTCGTGCCGTTGAGCGTCGGGTCGTGGTCGACCAGGTGGCCGATCTCGTCGTGCGCCATGTGGAGCGCGTGGGAGACCAGGCCGATCAGGTCGTCGTCGACCAGGCCGGGAGCAGGCTCCTCGTCGAGCTTGCGCAGCTGCTGGACGGCCGTGCTGGAGGCGATGTCGCCACGGGCAGCGCCACCGACACCGTCGCAGACGGTCAGCAGCCAGGGGCCGGCGTACCCGCTGTCCTGGTTGTCCTTGCGGACCCGGCCGACGTCCGAGATCGCCGCGAACTCGAGGCGAAACGGGCGTCCGTCGGCAGAGCCACGGACAGGAGAGGGGTCGGGGGTGGGGTCGGTCGCAGCGGTCACTTGCGCAGCTCCAGGATTGTCTTACCGATCCGCACCTGGGTTCCGAGAGAGATGGCGGTCGGCTGATTGATCCGGACGGACCCGATGTAGGTGCCATTGGTCGATCCGAGGTCCTCCACGAACCACTGGTCGCCGGAGACGGCGATCCGGGCGTGGCGGGTGGAGGCGTAGTCGTCATCGAGGATGATCGCGGCATCGCTGCCGCGGCCGATGACGATGGGGGCCTGCGAGAGGGGCACGGTCACGCCGGCGTTGGAGCCGGTGGTGACCGCGACATGCGTGGGTACGCCGCGCCGCGGTGCCCTCGGCGCGGGAGACTTGCCGCGGCCCGGTGCGGCGGCGGGCTGGCCGGCGGAGGCGTTGGTGACCCGCGCGCCGAACATGTCGGAGCGGATCACCGACAACGCGGCCAGCACGAAGATCCACAGGATCGCCAGATAAGCGACCCGGATCAGGAACAGAGTCAGCTCGCTCAACGGCGCTCCTCCACGATGTGCGCGGTGATGACGGTGGTGCCGATGCGCACCTGAGAGCCGTCGTCCAAGGTTGCACTCGCCATCTTCTGCCCGTTGACCAGCATGCCGTTGGTCGAGCCGAGGTCGTAGACCTCGACGCGCACGCGGTCGCCGGCCTGCTTCGAGCGGAACTCGATGTGGCGGCGGCTGATGCCCGGGTCGTTGATGCGCAGATCGGCGTCGGTGCCTCGGCCCACGACGAGGTTGCCGTGGAGCGGGTGCCTGGTGCCGTTGATCTCCAGGTAGGCCTGCGCACGGCTGACCTGGGTGTCGCTCATGTCGCCGCCGGAGACCGCGGCCTGGGCACGGCTCCGCACCCGGAATCGACCGATGGTCAGGTCCTTCGCCTCACCGAACTCGATGCTCACGCGGCCCGGGAACACGAATCCCTGTGCCTCGGCGTGGTCCATCAGCTGGCGCTTCAGCTCTTCCTTGAGGTGGGGTCCGTAGGACTCCAGCTTGCTCAGGTCGCTGGAGGACAGCTCCACGAAGAAGTCGTTGGGGACCAGGCGCCGCTGGCGGCTGAGCACCTGGGCGTTGTTGTCGATCTCGCGCTGGAGTGCGGCGACGATCTCCACCGACTTCACCTCGGACCGGAACGCCTTGGCGAAAGCGCCTGAGATGAGCTGCTCCAGCTTCTGCTCGAACTTCTGCAGGCCGCTCACGTTGTTGCGCTCCTCTCAGGTGCCGGGTAGGCCGGTCGGGTTGGGTGTGTCAGTCGCGTACGGGCACAGTGGTCCCCGGATTCGGCCCGATCGTATCGGTGCACCCCAGGGGATCTGCCACTTCCCGCATTCTGCGTGGTTTCGATCCTCCCACGATCGGGTGACCGCCAGCGTCAAGGCGAGCGGGGTGCCGTCGTTTTGGGCGGGCGGACCCGTGTGGGCTAACGTTTCCTCTGTTGCACGCGCGAGTGGCGGAATAGGCAGACGCGCACGGTTCAGGTCCGTGTGTCCGAAAGGACGTGGGGGTTCAACTCCCCCCTCGCGCACGTGTGACTGGCCCCGGGTCCTCGGATCCGGGGCTTTGTCCATTTCTATGGCTTTCTGGGAAGAATCGGCAGCCGCTGCGCACCAGGTCGTGCCGGCGATACTCACTGTTTGCCGCATGCCTTGGCCAGCACCCGCTCGGTGTCGCTGCCGGGTGCGGGGTAGAACACGAAGGCGGCCTGGTCGTCCCGGTCGCCAGGACGCAGCACCGAATCGGTGATGTGCAACTCACCCAGCGTGGGATGGTCGAGGATGACGAGGCCCAAGGGTCGTTCGCGGACCGGGTGAGCGGCCCACATCTCGGCGAATTCTGCGCTCGCCGCGCACAGGTCGGCAACGGTCCTTGTCAGTGCCGGTGCCGTCGGCCCCAGCGAGGCGGCGGCCCGCATACGTCCCACCGCGTCGAGGGCGACCATGTTCCAGTCACGGAACAGGCAGCGGACCCGCTCCTCGAGGAAGAGCTCTCGGGCCCAGTTCAGTCCGGGCGGCGACCACGGGGCCTCATAGGCGACATGCGACCCGAACACCAGGTGGCCGAGCCGGTTCCAGCCGAGCACCTGCAGGGCGCTGTCGAGCACGCCGACGGGCACGGTGGTCAGGCTGCGCAGCAGCAGGTCGAGTTCCGGGGCGAGGGCGCCGGGCTCGCGCAGGTCGCGCGGCGGCGCGAGCTGCGCCAGCCGGTACATCTGCGCGATCTCCTCGTCGTCGAGTCTCAGCGTGCGCGCGATCGCTTCGAGGATGCCCGCCGACACCCCGGACGCCGTGCCCTGCTCGATCCGCGTGTAGTACGACGTGCTGACGCCGGCCAGCAGTGCCACCTCCTCGCGTCGGAGGCCTGGTACGCGTCGGCGCCGATACGACGGGAGGGCGGCCTGTTCCGGATCGACCCGGTGGCGCCGGCTGCGCAGGAACTCGCCCAGCGCGATCTCGTGGGAGGGCTGAGTCACCCCCCGACGGTATCCCCGATCGACCGGCTGTGATGACCGATCGGCCAGGAAGTCGCAGGTCAGTGCCGGAGCCACCCTGTTCGGCCCGGGAACGCCGCGAGGCCACCGACCATCACGGCCTGGGCAACCAACCATGCCCGGCCCACCATGTCGAGTTCGACCGGGTCCGTGGCCGCGACGGGGACCGAAGCGGAAGGAGAGCCATGAACCAGAAGCCGCCACGCCCGCCGTTGCCTGCCACTGCCGGGGGCACCCACGACGGTGTTAGCCCCGCCAGGCGCTGGCGGCAGCCTTCCAACGGCGGCACGGTGTCGCCAGGCCTTTCCTGGTCACGTCCATCGATCACCACCTGAGGAGAACTGCATGACCGCCACTTACACCTGGGACGTCTTCTCCACCCTCGACGGGTACGGCTCCTATGCCGACGGAGCCGACTGGGGCGGCTACTGGGGCAAGCAAGGTCCCGCCCTGCTCGAGCATCGCGCCGCCCTGGTCGACCCGAAGCATCGGATGGTCTTCGGGGCCACGACGTTTCGGGAGATGGCCCAGATCATGGGCTCGGACACCGACCCCAACACACTCGACGACTGGAACATCCGCACGATGCGGACGCCGGCCACGGTGATCTCCTCCACCCTGCACGACACTCTCGGCTGGCCGGACGCGACCATCGTGAGCGGTGACGCCGTCGACATCGTCACCCGACTCAAGCAGGAGTCCGACGTACCCCTTCGGTCCCAGGGAAGCCTGTCGCTGAACTGGTCCCTCATGGCTGCCGGCCTCGTCGACCGCCTGCAGGTGACGATCTTCCCTGTCATCTCAGGACGAACAGGGACCACCCCATCCTCAGAGGCGCCGCCGACTTCGACCTCGAGCTGCTCGAGAGCAGGACACTCGATGGCCACACGGTGGAACTCATCTACGGACCTTCCCGCCGATGACAGCACCGACAGCTCGGATACGCGAACGGGCGTCGAAGCGGCCGGTGTGCGTCAGGCAGCTTCCCGCATCGGCACGCGCTCCGAAGTCGCCGAGCAGCCTCACGCCCCGGCACTCCGTGACCTGTGGCTCTCTCACCTCGACGCCGAGGTCGGGATGCCGGGTTGACGAGAGTCGAGCAGGGAGCCTGCGGTGAACGGAGTCATCGAGCACGGCCCGCTGCCAACGACGGGGTCGACCGTGCTGTTGCTGCACGGCGTCTTCGGTTCCCCTGCGCTCCTCGGACCGTGGGCTGCCTACCTCAGGCGCTCGGGGTTCACGTGCCACGTCCCGGTGCTGAGGGGTTGTGATCCGTCCTCGGACGATGTCCTCCTAGAGACGCGCATCGACGACCTGGTCAGTGCGGCGACCGAGGCCTACGACGCGCTCACGACCCCGCCGATCCTGATCGGCCACAGCATGGGCGGCCTCGTCGCCCAACGAGTCGCCGCCCGGCGGGATCCGAAGGCGCTCGTGCTCCTGGCGTCCGTCCCGCCGGGAGTCCTTTGGCCCCAGGTCCGGATGCTGCCCTACCTGTTCCCGGTCCTGCCCTCGGTCCTCCGGGGGCGGCCGTTCTTGCCGTCGGCGACGACGATGCGCAACGTACCCCTCTACAACCTGCCGCCTGAGGAACAGGATGAGGTCATCCCTCAGCTCGTGCGCGACTCAGGCCGGGTGTTCCGCGAGATGAGCCTGGGCACCCGCGCTACCCGAGTTCCTGCACAACGGGTTGAGTGCCCGGTGCTGGTGGTGAGCGGCGGCGCTGACCGCAACGTCGCGTCCTGGATGTCGCAGCGGCTCGCTCGACGCTACCGCGCCGAGCATCAGGTCCATCCCGACCTGCCGCACTGGATCATCGCCGAGTCTGCTCTGCCTCGAGTCGGACCCCCGGTCGTGCGCTGGATCCGGGACCTCCCCCAGATGTAGGACCCGCCCGCCTGGCAGGACGGCGGTTCACGCGTGACCGAGCGTGATGGTCGTTGCTGTGGCGGGCCGTCCTGATCCAGGTACGCGGTCTCCGTCGATGTCACAGATCGATCCGGTGCTCCGTCGAAGGGATGAACATCGAGATCATCGGAACAGGGAGACATCATGAACATCGCGCTGTGGATCGTCGCAGGCGTCTTCGCCTTCGGCTATGTCGCCGGCGGCATCCTCAAGCTGACAATGCCTTATGAGAAGTACGCAGCGAAGCTGGGCTGGCCTGAGGACTTCACGCCCGGCAACGTGAGGTTCATGGGCGTCATCGAGGTGCTCGGCGGCATCGGGCTGGTCCTGCCTGGGCTGGTCGGCGTGGCACCGACCCTCGTTCCCGTCGCGGCGTCGTGCATGGCGCTCTACATGGCCGGAGCGATCACCGAGCGGATCCGGCGCGGTGAGTACAAGGAGCTGCTCGGCGACCTGGTGTTCCTGGCGGCGATGGTCTTCATCGCGTGGGGGCGCTTCGAGATCGAACCGTTCTAGCGGCAAGGCCATCCGTCCGTGATGAGAAGGCCGAAGGTCTCTGCCCGGCGGCTTCCGGCGCGATCCACGATCGGTGGAGGGCAACGAACGGCGGGAGGTCTGCCATGGTCCACCTCGCGAGGGGGGAGTTCGAGGATCGCGTCGATGCCGGCCGTCGGCTGGGCAAGAGGCTGGCACATCTGCGTGCAGAGGCACCGGTCGTGCTGGGCCTCCCGCGAGGAGGTGTGCCGGTGGCGTTCGAGGTCGCCCAGGAACTTCAGGCGCCCCTGGACGTGATCGTGGTCCGCAAGCTCGGCCTGCCGTTCCAGTCCGAGCTGGCCATGGGGGCGATCGGCGAAGGCGGCTACGAGGTGCTCGACCGGCCGCTGATCGCCCACACAGGTGTCACCGAGAGCGAGCTGCACATGGTCGAGGCCCGTGAGCGATCCGAGCTGGAGTCGAGGGTCACGAGGCTGCGTCGGGGTCGGGACCCGCTCGACCTCGCCGACCGAGTCGCCGTCATCGTCGATGACGGCATCGCCACGGGGGCCACGGCGAGGGTCGCCTGCGAGGTGGCGCG
This sequence comes from Nocardioides sp. NPDC057767, assembly GCF_042798275.1. Taxonomy (NCBI): domain Bacteria; kingdom Bacillati; phylum Actinomycetota; class Actinomycetes; order Propionibacteriales; family Nocardioidaceae; genus Nocardioides; species Nocardioides sp. NPDC057767. Next base: position 52,706 of record NZ_JBHVKJ010000012.1, read on the forward strand.
CCACAAGGGCGCGCGACGCGTCGTGCTCGCCGCTCCGGTCGGTCCGCCCGAGGTACGCCACGGCATCGCCGGTGCCGATGAGGTAGTCGTGCTGGAGACCCCTGATCCGTTCCTGGCCGTGGGGTATCACTATCGGGACTTCGCCCCGACGAGTGACGATGAGGTGGTCACGCTGCTCGCGGAAGCGGCCAGGCGTGACCGGCGGCGGGCGGTCGAGGCCGCGGCCGACTGTGACATCGACGTCGACATCCCGGCCGGACGGGTCGTACTGCAAGGGCATCTGCACCTGCCGGAGCGTCCTGCGGGCGTGGTGGTGTTCGCACATGGCAGCGGCAGCAGCCGACACAGTCCCCGCAACAGGTACGTCGCCTCGGTGCTGTACGACGCGGGTCTGGGCACCTTGCTGCTGGACCTGCTCACGCCGGAGGAAGAGCGTGACCGCGCCAACGTGTTCGACATCCAGCTGCTGGCCGACCGCCTCGGCGCGGCTGTCCGATGGGTGCGGCGGAGGTCGGACGCGGTGGGGGCGTCGGTCGGTCTCTTCGGTGCGAGCACGGGGGCCGGGGCCGCTCTGTGGGCGGCGGCGGACTCGGACCTGGACATCGCCGCCGTGGTCTCGCGTGGTGGGAGACCCGATCTCGCTGTCCCGCGGCTGGGCTCTGTCAGCGTGCCGACTCTGCTGATCGTCGGCGGTGCCGACACCGAGGTGCTTCGGCTCAACCAGGAGGCGGCCATCGAGCTGGGTGGGCCGAGTCGCGTCAGTGTCGTACCCGGCGCGACGCATCTGTTCGAGGAGCCGGGTGCCCTGGAGGAGGCCGCTCGGCTCGCCCGGGACTGGTTCCGTCACCACCTCGTCCTGACGAACGACAGCCGTCACGGAACGACGTCGGCGGGGACCCGATGAGGGAGTGGCTCGACGATGCGTCCCCGGCACAGATCCGGGACCTGGCCCGTCCGCTGACAGGCACAGACGATCTTGACGCCTTGGTCGAGCGCCTTGGCCCCGTACGCTTCGCCTGCCTGGGCGAGGCCTCGCATGGAACTCACGAGTTCTACCGCTGGCGGGCGGACCTGAGTCGCCGGCTGATCGAGGAGAAGGGATTCACCTGGATCGGAGTGGAGGGTGACTGGCCGGACTGCTGGCGGATCAACCGCTGGGTCCGCGGCGCGACCGGTCTCGACCTCAGCGCCCGGCAGGTCCTCGCCGGCTTCGAGCGCTGGCCGACCTGGATGTGGGCCAACACCGACGTCGCCGACTTCCTGGACTGGTTGCGCGCCTGGAACCTCGCCCGGCCTGCGGTCCAGCGGGTCGGGTTCTACGGCCTCGACGTCTACTCGCTGTGGGACTCCCTGCGGAAGCTCATCGCCTGGCTGGACGAGCACGCCCCCGCCGCAGTGGCACAAGCGCTCGAGGCATGGCGCTGCTTCGTTCCCTTCGGCGAGGATCCGCACCAGTACGCGTGGGCCACCCGCCTGGTGCCGCTGTCCTGCGAGGAGGAGGTCGTCACGATGCTTGCGGAGGTCCGCCGGCGTACGACGGCCGTACCGGATTCCCAGAACGACGAAGACGCCTTCGACGCATGGCAGAACGCGGAGGTCGCCGCCAACGCCGAGCGCTACTACCGGACGATGGTCCGTGGCGACCGCATGTCCTGGAACATCCGTGACCTGCACATGGCCGGCACCGCCGCTCGGATCGCACAGCACCTCGGGCCAGGGGCCAAAGGCTTGATCTGGGAGCACAACACCCACATCGGAGACGCCCGAGCCACCGACATGGCACAGGCCGGACTGGTCAACGTGGGGCAGCTGCTCAGGGAGCGGCACGCCGACGACGGTGTGGCGCTGGTGGGGTTCGCCGCGCACCGCGGATCGGTCCTGGCGGCCTCCGGCTGGGGCGAGCCCGAGCTGGTGCTCGACGTCCCCGCAGCCCGTCCGGGGAGCCATGAGGATCTCCTCCACCACACGCTGGGTGAACCAGCATGCCTGATCTTCCCCGAGGACCGCAGCGGCAGCTGGCTCACCGTTCCGCGAGGACACCGTGCCATCGGGGTGGTCTACGAACCCGGCCGCGAAGCAGGGAACTACGTCTCCACCGTCATCGGCCAGCGGTATGACGCGCTCGTGTGGCTGGAGCAGTCGACAGCACTGCGCCCGCTCCACCACGAGGCGCCACCCCAGGAGCCCGAGTACGAGACCGAGCCCTCAGGGCTCTGATCAGCCGCGACCCGGGTCCGTGAACGAGGACAGCAGGGTCTCGATGGTTGCCATCAGGCGGTCCTTGTCGTAGCGATCCGGGTCCTCGAGGGTGAGCCGGGCGAACTCCTCGGCGGTGACCAGCGTCAGGTGGGCAAGGAGATCGACATCGACCTGCATGCTGTCATCTCGCCGCTCGATACCCTCCTGAAAAGCGTCGGAGAGGTAGCCGCGGATCAGTTCCCGGGTGGCGTCGATGCGGTCGCGTACGACGGCGGGGGCGTTGCGGGTCAGGCCGAGCACCGGGCGCCACACGTCGGGCTCCTTGCGCACGATGTCCAGCAGGGCGGCGTACGCCTCGAGTGCCCATTCGGCGACGTCCTGGTCGCGTCCGGGCTCGGGCATCAGCCGCAGCGCCGAGACGAGGGCGCGCCGTTGGGTGCGGTCGAGCAGGGCGTGGAGGAGCGGCTCGAGGCCGTCGTACGCGCTGTAGACGACGGGGCGGGTGACCTCCGCCTCCTGCGCGATCGCCTCGATGGAGACCGACTCGTAGCCGTCGCGGGCGATCACCCTCAGTGCTGCGTCGAGGAGATGCTCGCGCCGCTGCTCGACCGGAAGCCGGCGCGCATAGCGGCGCTTCGGCCGTGGAGGTGTGTCGGGCGTCACGTGCACACAATATTACAGCGGTGTAGATTACGCTGAACCTACAGTGCTGTAGCAAAGGAGATGAGCGATGGTGTTCGGCGTCAAGACTCGCAAGCAGCTGATGAAGCAGTACGAGCCCATGGCCGACTACGGGTTCCTCGGGCCGGACTCGGTCGCCTGGAAGGTGTGGGGCCACCCGACGTCGTACGTCCTGGGTTTCGCGCGTTCGGTGACGATCGAGCACTTCGACCCCAATCTCGCCGCCGCGGTCGTCCAGTCCGGCGGGGTGAAGTACCGGCCCTCGACGCGCTACGGCCGCACGCTGCGCTACTTCGCGCTGCAGCTCTTCGGCGGCGCCGAGCAGACCTGTCGGGCGGCCGACGTGCTGGTCAAGGTGCACTCGAAGGCGATCGGCCACGATCCCGTGACGGGTGGTGAGTACGACGCCAACAAGCCGTCCTCACAGCTGTGGATCCACATGACGGCGTGGCACTCCATCCTCAAGTGCTACGAGATGTTCGGTCCGGGCCGGCTCTCCGAGGACGAGGAGAAGCAGTTCTGGGCCGAGTGCCGCGAGATCGCCAAGCTCCAGACGATCGATCCTGCCACCGTGCCGGCGAGCCGTGAGGAGGTTCACCAGTACTTCGAGGACTGGCGCCCGCACCTGGCCGCGTCCGAGGCGGCCCAGGACATGATCCACTTCATCATCCCGCTGAAGGTCGCGCTGCCACCGGCGATGCCGGCCTGGCAGAAGGCGCTCCTCGCCCCGACGATGTGGGTGATGAGCAAGGGCGTCATCTCGACCTACCCCCGCTACATGCGCGAGATGGCGAACCTGCGCCAAGGGCGGCTCCTCGACGCTGCCGTACGGATCCCGAACAGGCTTCTCCACGCCCTCCTCTTCCGTTCGTTCAACGCCCGGCTCGCCCTCTTCGGCCTGCTCGCGCCGCAGGCAACCCCGGTCGCCGCCCCGGCCATCCTCGGCATCCCGCCGCTGAGCGACAGGGTGTGGGAGGTGCGCGAGGCGCAGGCTCACTTCGGCTTCGACGTCCCCAGCGCGGCGCACCCGGACCTGCGGGCCAAGCAGCGCGATCGGGTCTTCGTCAAGGGCGAGAGCCCCAGCGACGAGGGTCTGGTCGAGTCCGAGCAGCACATCGGCACGATGGACGTGCACCGCGCGGCCCGCGTCTGAGGCGCGTCCTGGAAGAGCCGGCACGGCGCGCTCCGCTGCGCAGGGGGTCGCGGAGCGCCCGGTGCCGCCGATGCCGCATTTTGAGTGATGCGCGCGGGGAACCGGGTCGCTAGCCTGTCGCCATGGAGCGGCCGTGGCCGCTGACCGGGCGGGACGAGGAGCTGCGCAGGGTGGCGGCGGCGGTCCGGCCCGGTGCGGCGGGCGTCATCGTTGCGGGTCCGGCGGGGGTGGGAAAGACCCGGCTCGCCCGTGAGGCGCTGGCGGGCTGCGTACGTCGCGGGGAGACCGTCGTCTTCGCCCAGGGCAGCTCGGCCGCCCGTCCGTTTCCGCTCGGCGCGTTCGCCGGGCTGCTCGAGGTGCCGCCCGGGGAGGCAGCCGAGACGATCGGGCGGGCGCTGGACCAGCTCGCCCGCCGGCCGCCGCTGGTGCTGGTGGTCGACGACGCCCATCTGCTCGACGAGCACTCGGCGATCGTGGTGCATCGGGTGGTGGCGCGTCGGCTGGCCCCGGTGCTGATCACGCTGCGTACCGGCGAGACCGCGCCCGACATCGTGACGTCGCTGTGGAAGGACGACCATCTGCCGCGCCTGGATCTGGCGCCGTTGGAGGCCGAGGAGAGCACCCAGCTGATCGCGCGGGTGCTCGGCGGTCCGGTCGACACGGCCTCCGCGCACCGGCTGTGGACGATGACCGAGGGCAGTCCGCTCTTCCTGCGACACCTGCTGGCCGGGGAGGTGGCTTCCGGGCGGTTCACGGCGGCGTCCGGGATCTGGCGGTGGACCAGCGAGCCGGCGATCTCGCCGGAGCTCGCCGGTCTGCTGGAGCGGGAGATCGGCGACCTCGCTGCGGGCGTTCAGGACGTCGTCGACGTGGTCGCCCTGGCCGAGCCGGTGGAGGTGGCGACGCTGTCCGAGCTGACCTCGGCGGCGGACGTCGAGGAGGCGGAGCGCCGCGGGCTGGTGCGTACCGACGGCCTGGTCGCCCGGTTGGCGCACCCCCTCTACGGCGAGGTACGCCGCGCCGCGATGGGAACGCTGCGCGCCCGCCGCCTCCGCGGGCGGGTGGCGCAGACCCTGGACCCCGAGCCGGACCCCATCCCGCGGGCGGTGCTCACTCTCGACTCGGACCTGGCACCGGAACCGGCGCTGTTCTTGCGCGCCGCGGAGGCGGCGACCCGGATGTACGACCTGCCGCTGGCCGAGCGGCTGGCCAGAGCCGCTGCCGCCACCGGTGACCTGGCCGCCCGGGTCGTGCACGCCGCTGCGCTCTCCTGGCTCAGCCGGGGCGAGGAGGCCGAGGCCATCCACGTGGATCTCGTCGACCGCGTGCCCGATCCCGGCACGCTCGCGCTGGTGCAGCTGCATCGCGCCGGCAACCTGCTCTTCACGATGGCCCGGCCCGACGAGGCACGCCGGGCCCTGGCCGCGGCCGAGGCCGCCGGTGCGGCTCCGGCACACGCGGCCGCGATGTCGCTCGTCCTCGACGTGGCGGACGGCGACTTCGCAGCCGTCCTCGATCGCGCACCGCGGCTGCTGCGGGACGACCTTCCCGACGATCTGGCCGGCATCCTGGTCGCCAGCGCCGCCTCCGCGGCGGCCGCCGTCACCGGCGAGCACGACCTCCTCGACGAGGCCGCCGTCGTGGGCGGGCTCACCGCCGACCGCTCGCCGACCGTCATCCCCGGCTTCGGGCTCGCCGACTTCCAGGTGCTCGGGCACCGGCTCGCCGGCACCCCGGACCGGGGCGCCGACCTGGCCCGGAGAATGCGAGCCGCATCGGCCGACCTCCCGGGTCCGGCCCGGCTGATGGGACTCGTCGTCACAGGTCACGCCGCCCTCGCCTGCGGCCGGGTCGACGACGCGCTGGTCCCGCTCCGGGAGGCATGGGCGGGGTTCGACGGGTCGGGCCATGAGTTCCGCTTCCGCTGTCGTACGTTGCTCGCCACCGCGCTGGCGCAGGCCGGTCGACCGGCGGAGGCGGCTCCGCTGCTGTCCGGCGTGGCTGCCGGGCACCATCCGGCGTACCGGCTCTACCTGCCGGACGACCTCCTCGCCCTGGCCTGGGGTGCCGCCGCGGAAGGGGCGAGGACGGAGGCGATCGGACGTGCGGCCGAGGCGGCGGACCTCGCCCGCGAGGCCGGCTCTCCGGCGTATGAGGTCCTGGCCTGGCAGACCGCGGTCCAGCTCGGGGGCGCGACCGCGGCGGCAACGCGGCGGCTGACCTCGCTGGTCGGGCTCGGCCCACGTGCCGAGGCCGCCCTGGCCCATGCCAGGGCGTGGGCCGCCGAGGACGGGGACGCGCTGCTCCAGGTCGCGCACGTGTGGGCCGGGATCGGCGATCTCGTCGCGGCGGGTGACGCGGCGGCGCAGGCCGCCGACGTGCAGCGTCGGGCGGGCCGGCAGGGGTCGGCCCTGACCGCGGCGGCCGCCGCCGAGAAGCTGGCCGAGAGGTCGGGTGCCCGCACCCCGGCGCTGGTGATCGCGTCCCGGCCGTTGCCGCTGACCGCCCGCGAGCGCGAGATCGCCGCCCTGGCCGCCAGGGGGCTGTCGAACAAGGACATCGCGGCGCGGTTGACCCTGTCGGTACGGACTGTCGAGGGGCACCTCTACCGGGCCGGGCACAAGCTCGGCGTCTCGGAGCGGGCGGCGCTGTCCGATCTCCTCGGAGTCGAGTAGCGCACTACTCGCGCCGTGCTCGCTGCTGCGGCGGATGCTGAAGGCACCCAGCCGAAGGAGGAGACATGAGCACCACCTATGTACGGCCCGACGAGGGTCGGCGCTACCCGATGATCGACGGCGACCACGTCGCGAAGGCCGCCGTCAAGGACGACCTCGGGGCCTTCGAGGTCTTCGAGGTGACCGCCCCGGCCGCGCCGATGGCGCCCCCGCACGTCTCACCGTGGAGTGGGGTGCTGTATCTGCTCGAGGGCCGGGTCACGGCGTACGTCGACGGCAAGCCCTACGACGTCGAGCCGGGCGGGCTCGTGGTCTGCCCGACCGGCACTCCGGTCACCTTCGAGGTGGTCGGCGACTCCGCCCGCTTCCTCGCGATCGTCACCGGCGACCGTGCCGGACGCTTCTTCGCCGACTTCTCCAGCTCCGTCCGTGCGGACCTTCCGCCGGCGGACTCGATGGCCGCGATCCTCTCCGTCACCGAGCGCCACGGCGTCGGGCTCGCGGGCGGATGATCCGCGTGGCATGACGAAGGGCCTGCCCCGGACCGTGGCTGGGCGCCGCGGTCCGGAACAGGCCCTGGATCGGGTCGATGGGACCCGTCAGAGGTCGCGCTTGATCTCGTCCGTGTGCGGAAGGTCGGGGCTGCGTCGCAGGTTGACGACGGCGAGGGCCAGGCCTCCCCAGATGATCAGCATCGCGACGAGCATCATGACGATGGCGGTGCCACTCATGACCGTGCTCCCTTCTCGTTGAAGTGAACCTTGGACAGGGCGTCAGGGTGACGCCACTTCGCCTGTGCGGCCAGGAAGCCGAAGACGATGACGGCCGCGGCCGCACCCCAGCCGAAGACACCCAGCATCCAGGCCGGGTATCCGCCGTAGGGGGTCTTCACGTCCTCCCAGAAGGCGAGCCCGAGGACGAGCACCAGGCCGATCGGGGCCACGATGCTGACCAGGATCCGCCACCAGGCGCCGACGACGATCGAGCTGCCGTCGGAGAGGTGGTCGCTGAACATCGGCAGCACGCGCAGGCCCCAGCTCAGGACCAGCATCGAGATCACGGCGACGAGCAGGATGCCGAACTGGTTGATGAAGTGGTCGAGGATGTCGAGCACGTAGAGCCCGCTCGTGGTCGAGAAGAACACCAGGCTGATCACGGCCATCGGCACGGTGACGGCGATGGTGGCGCCCTTGCGGGTCATCTCGAACTTGTCACGCACTCCGGAGATCACGACCTCGATCACGGACACCAGCGACGTGAAACCGGCGACGACGAGCGAGCCGAAGAAGAGCACGCCGATCAGGGCGCCCGCCGGCGCCTCGCTGATGATCGCCGGGAACGCCACGAACGCCAGGCCGACGCCCGAGGTGGCGACCTCGCCGACAGCGACGCCGTTGGCCTGCGCCATGAAGCCGAGCGCGGCGAAGACGCCGATGCCGGCGAGCAGCTCGAAGCTGGAGTTGGCGAAGCCGACCACGAGCCCCGAGCCCGGCATGTCCGTGTGCTTGTGGACGTAGGAGGAGTAGGTGATCATGATGCCGAAGCCGATGGACAGCGAGAAGAAGATCTGTCCGTACGCCGCCGCCCAGACCGTCGCGTCGGTCAGCGCTCCCCAGTTCGGGGTGAAGAGAGCGTCCAGCCCTTCTGCTGCCCCCGGGAGGAACAGCGAGCGCACGACCAGGATCCCGAAGGCCACGACGAGGACCGGGATGAAGATGACCGAGGTCGCGCCGATGCCCTTCTGGACGCCGAGGAGCATCACGACCAGGATCGCGGCCCACACCAGGAGCAGCGGGATCAGCACGCCCCACACCGGGGTGGCGTCGACGCCCGGATCACCGGCCTGGAGGAACTTGCCGAAGAAGAACCCTTCGGGGTCGTCTCCCCAGGCCTTGTTGACGCTGAAGATCGTGTAGCGCACCGCCCACGCCATCACTGCTGCGTAGTAGACGGCGATCATGAAGCAGATGCCGACCTGCCACCAGCCCAGACCCTCGGTGCCGCGGCGGAGCCGCGCGAAGGAGAGGGGTGCCGAGCCGCGGAATCGGTGGCCCAGTGCGTAGTCGAGGAACAGGAACGGGATTCCCGCCGTCAGCAGCGCCACGATGTAGGGGATGACGAAGGCGCCACCGCCGTTCTCGTAGGCGACGTAGGGGAAACGCCAGATGTTGCCCAGGCCGACCGCTGAGCCGATCGCCGCGAAGATGAAGACTTGTCGCGAGGAGAATGCCCCTCGTTTCGCTGCCGCATCGTCGTGCACGCTCTCTGGTGTCGTGCTCATATCCGCCTCCTTGTTCGGTGATGCGTGTGACGCTTGTGGCGCCAAACTATCGCTGACGACGCTTGTGACGCCGATCACAGCACCATAGTCGCCAGACCGTCGGGAGTTGACCTCGGGGTTGATCGACGGGCGCCGGCGTCGCCGACCCATTGACAAGATCGGTTCAGGTGTTGATTGTGTGAGACATGAACTCAGATCTGTCTCACGGTCGTGCGGTGTATGTTCCGCTGTCCGGCGTGACGTGGGCCGACCCGTGGCCGATGTACGCCGCGCTGCGCGAGCACGACCCGGTCCACCATGTCGTCCGAGGCGACTTCTGGGTCCTGACCAGGCACGACGATGTCTACGCAGCGGTGCGCGACCACGAGACGTTCAGCTCGACCGGAGGTCTGACGACGGCGCATGACGAGCTCGAGCGGATCGGGCTGACCGAGAACCCGCCGATGGTGATGACCGATCCCCCTGCCCACACCGCGTTCCGGAGGCTGGTGAACCGAGGCTTCACGCCCAAGCAGGTCGAGGACGTGACGCCTCGGGTCACCCGCTTCGTCATCGAGCGCATCGACGCGATCAGGGCGGCTGGCGGCGGCGACATCGTCGCGGAGCTGTTCAAGCCGCTGCCGAGCATGGTCGTGGCCCACTACCTCGGCGTTCCCGAGGAGGACTGGGGCCGGTTCGACGTCTGGACCGACGCGATCGTCACCGCCAACGCGGCGCAGGACGCGAGCGTCGGGGCCGGTGCCGCCGCCGAGCTCATGGGCTACTTCGCCGAGCTCATCGAGCGCCGCCGCCGCGAGCCGGGCGACGACACCGTCTCCCACCTCGTCGCCGCCGGGCAGGCCGACGATGACGCCGGTCTGCTTCGGGTGCTCGCGTTCGCGTTCACGATGGTCGCCGGCGGCAACGACACCACGACCGGGCTGCTCGGCGGCGGACTGCCGCTGCTGGCCGCGCGACCCGACCAGCGCGAGCTCGCCGTGCAGGACGTCCCGGCTGCCGTCGAGGAGCTGCTGCGGCTCACCTCGCCGGTCCAGGGACTCGCCCGGACCACCACCCGCGACGTCACGCTCCACGACGTCACGATCCCAGCGGGGAAGAAGGTCCTGCTCTGCTATGCCGCCGCCAACCGCGACCCGCGCGTCTTCGGCGCCGATGCCGAGGAGCTCGACGTCACCCGCAAACCCCGGCAGATCCTGACCTTCGCCCACGGCGCGCATCACTGCCTGGGGGCTGCTGCCGCCCGGATGATGGGTCGGGTGACCCTGGCCGAGATACTCACCCGGATGCCGTCCTTCACCGTCGACCACGACTCCCTGGAGTGGGCGCCGGGGAGCTACGTACGCAGGCCTTTGAGTCTCCACGTCGAGGTGACCGCATGAGCTGGCTGGAGACCGAGCGGACCGAGCTCGCCGCCGAGCGGATCCTCGACGCCGCGGGGGCGCTGTTCATGGAGCGCGGGGTCGACAAGCCGGGCATGGACGAGGTCGCCCGCGCGGCCGGCTGCTCGCGGGCGACCCTGTATCGCTACTTCGAGAACCGGCAGGCCCTGATCCATGCCTTCGCCCACCGCGAGGCGCGGCTGATCACCACGCAGGTCGGGCGGTCGACGGCCGACGTCTCGGATCCGCGCCGGCGGATGGTCGAGGCCGTCCTCGCCTGTCTCGCCGCCGTGCGCGAGCGTCCCCACCTCGCCGCCTGGTACACCGGCGACAGCACCCTTCTCCGCGAGGTCCTCCGTGACTCCCCGCTCATCCGCGGCGCCGCCGAGAGCTACCTGGCCTCCGGCGAAGAGGATCCCGACCTCGCCGACTGGGTCCTGCGCACCATCCTGTCGTTCCTCACCGAGCCCGGCGAGGACGCGGCCACCGAGCGGCGTCTGCTGGAGCGCTTTCTCGTGCCGCTGTCGCCCTCGAGCTAGCTACCCGCGCCGCTCGGCCGCAGCGAGCTCCGCGCGCATCCAGGCACACCACTCCAGCGCCGTACGCCGCGACCGGATGCCGCCTTCGAGCGTGATCCGACTGGCGAACAGCGGGTTTCCGGGATCGAGGGCTCCCGGGTCGTCGGCGATCTCGGCCAGCTCGGCGAGGTAGCGGTCGAGGACGCTCCGGTGGGTTGCCTCGAGCCGGTCGACCAGCTCGTCGGCCGCGGCGGGCTCCACGGTCCAGATCGACCACAGCCGGAGGACCTCCAGGTCGCGGATGGGCTGCGGCTCGAGGTCGCCGACGACCCAGGCCGCCAGCGCGTCCCGACCCGTGCCGGTGATCCGGTAGCGCTTGGTCGGTCGCGGACCGGCGCCCTCGATGACCTCGTGCTCGACCAGTCCGGCGGCATCGAGACGATTCAGCTCCGGATAGATCTGCGAGTGGCGTGCGGTCCAGAAGTAGCCGATGGGCTGGCGCATCCGCTGCGCGACCTCGTAGCCGGTGCACGCGCGTCGCGCCAGCAGGCCGAGGATCGCGAACCCGAGGTTGGAAGTGGTCACGCTGGCGCCCGTCATATGTCAATATTGACATATGACGGGTTGGAAGGGCGCAGCTGCCTGCGTGGCGATCGCCGGCATGCTGCTGGCTGGATGTGGTGCGGAGAGCGACGAGCCCGACGCGACGAAGGAGTCGGGCCCCGTGCTGCCGACGGACGGTCCCTACATCGAGGGTGAGCTCGGCAGCTGTTTCCTGCCGGAGACCGACGCCGGGGTGGATCCGGCGCAGGTCGCCGGCCCCGAGATCACGCTGCCGGCCATCCGCTTCTCGCCGCCGGAAGGGCGAGCCCCGGAGGCGGTGCTGGTGATGCTCCATCAGACCGACGGGAACCGCTGCGGCTGGGGTGACTTCGCGATCCTGGCGGCTCTCCAGGGCGTCGCCGGGCTCTCGTTCGACCAGTGCGGCTACGGCGCGGCCGACTGCCGGATCAAGGATCCTGAGGACCCGGTGCCGCAGGTGCGCGCCGCGCTGAGCGAGGTCGAGAAGCAATGGCCGGGCGTGCCGGTGGTGCTGGTCGGCGCCTCGATGGGTGGCAGCCAGACCGTGCGGGCGGTCGCCGCCGGAGTCGACATCGACGGCTGGGTCGATCTGTCGGGACCGTCGACCTGGGCCGGCGTCGACCTTGCCTCGATCGCCGACAAGATCAGGACGCCGGGGTTGATCGCCATCTCCGAGGACGCCGACGGTGCCGAGGAGGCCGATGCCGCTCGAGCGCTGGCGGAGGCCACGTCCTCGGAGTTCGTCCCCGCGGACGCCGGGCACGGCTGGGAGCTGGTGGTCGAGGAGGGCAGGCTCTCGACGATCGGTCAGCAGATCGTCACGTACGCCGCGAGGTGATCGGAGGCCGTCACACCTCTCTGATCCTGCCCGCAAGACTCTCCGATCGGGGAGGTTGCTGCGCTCACGCCGTCATTAACGTGCGAACGGTCACCACGTGAGAGGAGCAGCAGATGGAACCCCAGAACGAGTCGAACCCGACCGACGTCGCCACCGAGGACCTCATCGAGGAGGTCTCGATCGACGGAATGTGCGGCGTCTACTGATGTCCGACCGCATGCTCGAGGAGCCGTGGACACTCTCGCCCTCGGTGGCGCTGCGTCCTGAACCGTTCGGCGCTCTCGCCTACCACTTCGGCAACCGGAAGCTGACCTTCCTCAAGCGGCCGGAGCTGGTCGAGGTGGTGCGGCTCCTCGAGCATCACCCCCGTCTCGGCAGCGCGCTCGACGCCGCCGGCATCCCACCGGAGCAGCACGACGCGTACGCAGCGGCGCTCCGCGCCCTCGCCGAGACCGACATGATCCGCCCCCGAAACCAGGAGGCAGCGTGACCCTCGCACCTGAACGCCCCACCACTCCCCAGGGCCGCCCCGCAGGCGGCAGCCTCGTCGAGCAGTTCGAGTTCGGCCTCGACGCCCCGATCTGCCTGACCTGGGAGCTGACGTACGCCTGCAACCTGGAGTGCGCCCATTGCCTGTCGAGCTCGGGCCGGCGCGACCCGCGCGAGCTCAGCACGGAGCAGTGCAAGGCCGTCATCGACGAGCTGCAGCGCATGCAGATCTTCTACGTCAACATCGGCGGCGGCGAGCCGACGATCCGCCCCGACTTCTGGGAGCTGGTGGAGTACGCCGTCGACCACCAGGTCGGCGTGAAGTTCTCCACCAACGGCTTCCGGATCACTCCCGAGCGCGCCGCGTTCCTGGCCTCGACGGACTATGTCGACGTACAGATCTCGCTCGACGGCGCGACGGCGGAGGTCAACGACCGCGTCCGCGGAGCGGGGTCGTACGACACCGCACTCAAGGCGCTGGCGAACCTTCGCGACGCCGGCTTCTCCGACGCCAAGATCTCCGTGGTCTGCACCCGGGAGAACATCGGCCAGCTCGACGACTTCAAGGCCATCGCCGACGAGTACGGCGCGACCCTGCGCCTCACCCGGCTGCGCCCCTCGGGTCGCGGAGCAGACGTCTGGGACGAGCTCCACCCACTGCCCGAGCAGCAGCGCGAGCTCTACGACTGGCTGATGGCGCACGGCGACAACGTCCTCACCGGCGACTCCTTCTTCCACCTCGCCGCCTACGGCGAGTCGCTGCCCGGGCTCAACCTGTGCGGCGCCGGACGGGTGGTGTGCCTGATCGACCCCGTCGGCGACGTCTACGCCTGCCCGTTCGCGATCCACGACCAGTTCCTGGCCGGCAACCTGCTCGGCGAGGGTGGGTTCAAGGAGGTATGGCAGTCCTCGCCGCTGTTCACCGAGCTGCGCTCGCCGCAGACCGGCGGTGCCTGCACGAAGTGCCAGTTCTTCGACGCCTGCCGTGGCGGCTGCATGGCGGCCAAGTTCTTCACCGGACTGCCGCTGGACGGCCCGGACCCCGAGTGTGTCCAGGGTTACGGCGAGACGGCACTGGCCGGCGACCGCCAGGTCCCGCCGGCGAGCAAGGACCACTCCCGCAGCCAGGCCAGCCGCAACGCGCCGGTGCTGCTCAATCTCGGTGCCACCAGGCGGCGGCCCGTCTCCGCCTGCAACGAGGACCCGCTCGCCGGAGGTGATCTGTCGTGAAGAACCCGTGGAAGAAGAACCCGTGGTTCGAGTCGGTCGCGGTGGCCCAGGAGCGGGCTCGCCGCCGGCTGCCGAAGCCGGTCTACGGCGCGCTGGTCGCCGGGTCCGAGCGCGGCCAGAGCATGACCGCCAACCAGGACGCTTTCGCCGACCTCGGCTGGGCACCTCACGTCGTCGGGCAGCACGCCAAGCGCGACCTCGGCACGACCGTCTTCGGCCATGCGATCCCGTTGCCGGTCCTGATCAGCCCCACCGGGGTCCAGGCGGTGCACCCCGACGGTGAGGTCGCGGTCGCCCGGGCCGCCGCTGCCCGCGGCACGATCATGGGGCTGTCCAACTTCGCCTCCAGGTCGGTGGAGGAGGTCGCGGCGACCGGTGCGACGACGTTCTTCCAGATGTACTGGACCGGCGACCGCGACACCATGATCCAGCGCATGCAGCGGGCGCACGCCGCCGGCGCCCAGGGCCTGATCGCCACTCTCGACTGGTCCTTCTCGATCGGCCGCGACTGGGGCAGCCCGGAGATCCCCGAGAAGGTCGACCTGCGCACCATGCTGAGACTGGCCCCGCAGGTCGCGGCCCGGCCTCGGTGGGCGTGGCAGTTCGGGCGTACGGGCTCCTTCCCCGATCTCACCGCGCCCAACCTCGCCCCGCCGGGCGGCAGCGCGCCGACGTTCTTCGGTGCCTACTACGAGTGGATGACTACCCCGCCGCCGACCTGGGACGACGTCGTCTGGATGCGCGAGCAGTGGCACCAGATCAGCGGCACGCCGTTCGTGCTGAAGGGCGTGTGCCGGGTCGACGACGCGCTTCGCGCCGTGGACGCCGGGGTGGCGGGCATCTCGGTCTCCAACCACGGCGGCAACAACCTCGACGGCACCCCGGCCGCGATCAGGATGGTCAAGCCGATCGCGGACCGCGTCGGCGACCAGATCGACGTGGTGATGGATGGAGGCGTACGCCGCGGCTCCGACGTCGTCAAGGCGCTCGCGCTCGGCGCGAAGGCGGTGCTGATCGGCCGGGCCTACCTGTGGGGGCTGGCGGCCAACGGCCAGGCCGGGGTCGAGAACGTCCTCGACGTGCTGAGCGGTGGCATCGACTCGGCCCTGCGGGGGCTGGCGGTCGGGTCGGTCGCCGAGCTGCAGCCGGAGCACCTGATCGTCCCGGACGGCTTCCATGTACGCACTGGGTGACGCCACCTGGCCGCAGGTGCGCCGGGGCACGGTCCTGCTGGTGCCCGTCGGATCACTGGAGCAGCACGGACCGCACCTGCCCTTCGACACCGACACCACCATCGCGTCGGCGGTCACGCAGGGGGTGGCCGACCGGCTCGCGGAGCAGGGTGTCGAGAGCTGGGTGGCGCCGCCGATCGCGATCGGCTCCAGCGGCGAGCACCAGTCCTTCGCCGGCACCGTGTCGATCGGGAGCGATGCGCTCCACCTGGTCGTGGTCGAGCTGGTCCGTTCCGCCCGCACCTGGGCAGAGCGGGTCGTGCTCGTCAACGGCCACGGCGGCAACGCCGCCGCGCTGACGAGCGCCGTCAACCAGCTCGCCTTCGAGCGGCAGCCGGCCTGCTGGCTGCCGTGCCGCACCGAGGACTTCGACCTGCACGCCGGCCGCACCGAGACGTCCCTGATGCTGCATCTGCGCCCCGAGTCGGTGCGTCTGGATCTCGCCGAGCCCGGTGACACCCGGCCGCTCGCCGAGATCCTGCCGGCGATGCGGGCGGGCGGCGTCGCGGCGGTCTCGGCCAACGGCGTCCTCGGCGACCCGGCGGGCGCCACGGCGGCGGCGGGAGCCGAGTCGCTCGCCATGATGATCGAGCAGACCACCATGGACGTGCTGGCGCCCGGCGGCGTGGCAGTGGGATGAGCACCTCCCCGCCGGTGGCCGTGGTCACCGGAGCCGCCCGGGGCATCGGGGCGGCTACGGTCCGCCGGCTGGCCGTCGCCGGCTACGCCGTGCTCGCGGTCGACGCCTGTGCCGGACCGGACGCGGTGCCGTATCCCCTGCCCACGACGGAGGATCTGGAGGCCGTCGTCGCCGGGTGGCCGGAGGTCGGGACGTACGTCGCCGACGTCCGCGACCGGGAGGCGCTCCTCGCCGCCGTGACGAGCGCCGAGGAGCGCTGGGGGCAGGTGGACGTCGCCGTGGCAGCGGCGGCCGTGGTCGCCGGCGGCCGACCGCTGTGGGAGACCACCGACGACGAGCTCGCGCTGCTGTGGGACACCGACGCACGCGGCGTGTGGAACCTCGCCGCTGCTGCCGTGCCCGCCATGCTCCGCGGCCCGGATCCGACGCGCTGCCGCTTCGTCGCCGTCGCCTCGGCGGCCGGCAGCCACGGGCTGTTCCGGCTGGCCGGCTACACGATGGTCAAGCACGCCGTCGTCGGCGCGGTGAAGGGCCTCGCCGCCGACCTCGTCGGCACCGGCGTCACCGCCGTCGCGGTCTCGCCGGGGGCGACCGCGACGGACATGCTGGACCAGACCGCCGCGCTCTATCCCGGCACCACCGCGGCCGACCTGGCCGCCCATCAGCTGCTGCGCCGGCCGCTCGATCCCGACGAGGTCGCCGCGGCCATCGCCCTCTGCTGCTCGCCCGAGGGCGCCGCCCTCAACGGCAGCGTCGTGCACGCGGACGGAGGCTTCGGCCGATGAGATTCCCGATCGGCTTCCGGGCCCGCATCCGTGATGACGTACGCCGCATCGACGGCCGTCTGCTGGTCGGCGGTTCGCCGCTGCGTGCCGTCCGGCTCACCAAGGCGGCGCTGGCGTTGCTGGCCGACGGCGAGGTCACCGTGGTCGACGCGACGACCGACGCGCTCGCCGCCAGGCTCGTCGACGGGAACCTGGCCGACCCGGTGCTCGACGGACCCGGCCTGGAGCCGACGGAGCTCACCGTCGTGATCCCGGTCCGGGACCGGCCCGACCAGCTCGACCGTGCGCTCGAGCCGCTGAAGGGCCTCCATCGCATCGTCGTCGACGACGCCTCGCTCGATCCCGACGCCGTCGCGAGGGTCGCCCACCGCCACGGCGCACATCTCGTGCAGCTGCCGGAGAACCTCGGCCCCGCCGGCGCGCGCAACGCCGGCCTGCGAGCGGTGCGCACCCGGTTCGTCGCGTTCGTCGACTCCGACGTCACCGTCCGGGCGAGCACGCTCCTGAACCTCTCCCGCCACTTCGCCGACAGCCGCGTCGCGCTGGTCGCGCCGCTGGTGCGCAGCCGCGCCCGCAGCCGGGCCCCTCGGTGGTTCGAGCGCTTCGACGAGGACGACTCCTCCCTCGCCCTCGGCACCCGGGCCTGTGTCGTACGCCCCGGGGCCGCGGTGGGCTGGCTGCCCAGCGCCTGCCTGGTGGGACGTACGGAACGGCTCGGGGCGGGGTTCGAGGAGACGATGCGGGTGGGCGAGGACGTCGATCTGGTCTGGCGCCTGGTCGAGGCCGGCGAGGTGGTCCGCTACGACCCCGAGCAGGTGGCCTGGCACGACACCCGCACGACCGTCCGTGGCTGGCTGGGCCGCAAGTACCTCTACGGCACCGGCGGCGCGGACCTCGCCGTCAGGCACGGCCGCAAGGGCGCCCCGGCGGTGATGACGGCGAGCATGGCGGCCACCGCGGCGGCGCTGATGGTGCATCGCCGGTGGTCGCTCCCGGTCGCCGCCGCCGGGATCGCCTACGGACTCCTCTCGCTGCGCCGACGGCTGCCCGAGACCCCCGGGCGAGACCGGCTCGCGGTCCAGCTGTGTGCCCAGGGGCTCGGCTGGACGGTCCGCCAGGAGGCTGCGCTGCTGCTGCGGCACTGGTGGCCGCTGACCGTGCTCCTCGCCCCGCACAGCGCTCTGCTCAGGCGCGCGCTGGCGGCCTCCCTGGTCGTCGACGTGGTCGTCGCCCAGGTCGACAACCTCGGCACGCGCTACCGGCCGCTGGCCCGGCGGCTGGACGACCTGGCGTACGGAGCGGGGCTCTGGGCCGGCGCGATCAGAGCACGTTCGGTGACCTGTCTGCTGCCGCGCCGACCTGGCCAGAAGACCGGCCAGGGAGGCACCTCTCCCAACGGGTAGGTAGGCCCCTCCCGGGCCGGGCTGTTTCCCGTTCCTCGCCTGTTCGCGGCCCTTTCGCCGTACCTAATGTGCTGAGCGTCACACACCAACGGAGGTTTGCCATGCAGGTCGACGAACTACTCAAGCCCTTCCCGATCAAGGAGTTCCACCCCTTCCCACGCGCCCTCATGGGCCCCGGCGCTCACGAGATGATCGGGCCCGAGGCTCTCAAGATGGGCTTCCGCAAGACCCTGGTGATGACGTCCGGCCTGCGCGGCACGGACATCGTCAACAAGATCGTCGAGTCGATGAAGTACCACGGCCTCGAGGTCGTCGTGTACGACAAGGTCGAGTCCAACCCCAAGGACTACAACGTCATGGACTCGGTCAAGCTCTACCAGGAGAACGAGTGCGACTCGTTCGTCTCCATCGGCGGCGGCTCGTCGCACGACGCCTGCAAGGGCGCGCGCATCTCGGTCGCCCACGACGGCCGCAACGTCAACGAGTTCGAGGGCTTCAACATGTCCGAGAACCCGAAGAACCCGCCGCACATCGCGGTCTCGACCACGGCCGGCACCGGTTCGGAGACGTCCTGGGCGTACGTCATCACCGACACGACCACGGACCCCGACAACCCGCACAAGTACGTCGCCTTCGACGACGCCTCGGTCGCCAGCCTGGCGATCGACGACCCGGTGCTCTACTACGACTGCCCGGTCGACTACACCGCGCAGTGCGGCTTCGACGTCCTGGCGCACGCCAGCGAGCCGTACGTCTCCCGGATCAACTTCCAGCCGTCGCTGGGCAACGCGCTGCACGCGATCAAGCTGACCTCGGAGCACCTGCGCCAGGCGGTCTGGAACGGCACGGACCTCGGCGGCCGCGAGGGCATGATGTACGCCCAGTACATCGCCGCTCAGGCGTTCAACTCCGGCGGGCTCGGCATCATCCACTCGATCAGCCACGCGGTGAGCGCCTTCTACGACACCCACCACGGCCTCAACAACGCGATCGCGCTGCCGCGGGTGTGGGCGTTCAACATGCCCACGCACTACAAGCGGTTCGCCGACATCGCCCGGGCGATGGGCGTCGACACCCACGGCATGACCGACGTGCAGGCCGCCGACGCGGCCCTCGCCGCGGCCATCCGGCTGCTGCGCGACGTCGGCATCACCGAGCGGTTCGTGGACGTCACGAAGGACACGTACTCGAAGAACCGGCTCGGCCAGGGCCCGACCGCCTACTACGAGAACGCGCCGAAGATCGTCGGCGACGCCGCTGACGTCGACCGGATCACCAACCACGTCCTCGGTGACGCCTGCACGCCGGGCAACGCCAAGGAGTGCACGTTCGAGACCGTACGTCCGGTGGTCGACCACTGCCTGAACGGCGACCTGGACGACCTGCTCGGCTGATTCACCCAGTGTGGCGGGCCCGGTCAGCCGGGTCCGCCACTCCGGCCCACCCACCACCTCGAGGAGTGCACGTGTCGACCACCACCGAACCGATCCAGGGCTTCACCGACGTCGCGGACACCCGCGCCCAGCTGGCGGCGTGCGGCTACCTCGCCGACGACCGGCTCGCCACCACGGTGTTCCTGCAGACCCGGCTGGAGAAGCCGGTCCTGCTCGAGGGCCCGGCGGGCGTCGGCAAGACCCAGCTGGCCGAGAGCCTCGCGACCGCGACCGGGCGGCGCCTGATCCGGCTGCAGTGCTACGAGGGCCAGGACGAGACCAAGGCGCTCTACGAGTGGGACTACGGCAAGCAGCTGCTCTACACCCAGATCCTGCGCGAGAAGATCGGCCAGGTCGTCGAGGACGCCGCCGACCTCAACGAGGCCGTCGAGCGGATCGCCAAGCAGGACTCGGTCTTCTTCTCGCAGCGCTTCCTGGCCGCCCGGCCGCTGCTCGAGGCGATCGACTCCGACACCCCGGTCGTGCTCCTCATCGACGAGGTCGACCGCGCCGACGAGGCCTTGGAGGCGGTGCTGCTCGAGCTGCTCGCGGAGTTCCAGATCTCGATCCCCGAGGTCGGCACGGTGACCGCCAAGACGATGCCGTACGTCGTCCTCACCTCGAACAACACCCGCGATCTCTCCGCCGCGCTCAAGCGCCGCTGCCTGCACCTCTTCCTCGACTATCCCGACGCCGTCCGTGAGCTGGAGATCATCCGGTCCAAGGAGACCGGCCTCGCCGACTCGCTCGCGGCCCGCCTCGTCGACATCGTCCGCGGCATCCGCGAGCTCGAGCTGCGCAAGGCGCCCAGCATCTCCGAGACCGTCGACTGGGCTCGTACGCTGGCGGTGCTCGGCGTCGAGGAGCTCACCGCCGACGTGCTCTCCACGACGCTCAACGTGGTGGTGAAATACGAGCGCGACCTGAAGCGGGTCATGGACGCGCTGCCGCGGCTGGTCGACCCGAACGCCGAGGTGCCCGACCACCTGCACGGCCATGGTCACGGGCACGGTCATGGTCACTCGCACGCCCCGGCCGCGGAGGACCGTGTCGAGGGTGACGTCGACGGCCGCGCCGAGCGGAAGGCGAAGGACCAGCCCGGCCGGCACAACGCGGGCTACTACGGCGGTGCCGGCGGCACCGGGCCGCGTACGGCCCCGGCGGTGTCCACGAGCCAGGGCACCCGGGCGTTCCCGTCGACCCGCAAGCGTCCGGTCTGAGGCGGGAGCGAGGCCCGACATGGAGACCGCACTGCACCGCTTCATCCGGCTGCTCCGGCTCTACGGCGTACGCGTGAGCACCGCCGAGGTGATCGACGCGATGCACGCGGTCGCCCAGCCCGGGGTGCTCGAGCAGCGCCACCTGCTCCACGCCGCGCTGACCGCGAGCCTGGTCAAGGACCGCCGCGACCTGGACACCTTCGACCTGGTCTTCGACCGATTCTTCGGGCTGCGGCCGGTGGTCGAGGAGGAGGACGAGCACGGGCACAGCCACGACGACCTCTCCGACGACGGGCAGCTGACCGACTTCACGCTCTCCGAGGAGCCGGGCGAGGTGCCGGAGGACGGGCACAGCCACGGCAAGCCGGACGACATCAAGGAGTACTTCAAGCCCGAGGACATGGCGCAGCGCTACAACCTCCACCAGGAGGCGAACAAGATCGACATCGCCGCGCTCACCGACGAGATCGTCCTCTCCAACGACCCGAAGTCGAGCCCCGGTGAGGCCGCGCGGGTCCAGCTCTCCACGAGCCGGATGCACAACCCCGGCAACCCGGGCGACCTGATCCGCGACGCCGGGATGCAGCTCGACACCGAGCTGTCCGTGCAGGAGGAGATCGCGCTGCTGAGCTGGCTCGAGGAGCGCGAGCCGGACAGCAGCATCGACGACGACGATGCCCTCGCGGAGCTCCGCAAGGCCCTCTCGCCGTGGTTGGCCACGCTGCCCGAGCGGATCCGTGACCACCTCGAGCGGCTGATGAGCATGGAGCGCGAGATCGAGTCGCGCGAGATCCAGGCGGCGCAGGCCGAGACCGTCGCCGAGCACGACCGCGCCGCGCTGGAGGAGTCGCTGCGGCGGCTGCTCAGGAAGCTCCACGGCGCCCCGCGCCCGCGGCGTACCGTCGCCGCGCGCGGCATCGTCGACGGCCGCCGAACGATGCGTACCAACATGAAGTACGACGGCGTGCCGTTCCGCCCGGTCACCGTCGCGAAGGCGCACGACCGGCCCCGGCTGCTCGTGCTCTGCGACGTCTCCCTGTCCGTACGCTCCACCGCCCGCTTCACGCTGCACCTGCTGCACAGCCTGCAGTCGGTGGCCACCTCCGTCAGGTCGTTCGCGTTCGTGAAGGACCTGGTCGAGATCACCGACCTGTTCGCCGAGCACCGGATCGAGGAGGCCCTGTCCCTGGTGCTCTCCGGGCTGCCGGCCGGGGGCGTGCTCGACGTGGACGCCGACTCCGACTACGGCTCCTCGTTCGAGCAGTTCCTGGAGCAGTTCGGCTCCGCGGTGAACCGGAGGACCACGCTGGTGATCCTCGGCGACGGCCGCGGCAACGGCAAGGACCCGGGCTTCGCCGCGTTCGAGGAGCTCACCCGGCGGGCCCGCTCGACGATCTGGCTCACCCCCGAGCCGCGCTACTCGTGGGCGCTCGGCGGCTGCGACCTGCCGGAGTACGCGGAGTGGTGCGACAAGGTCCAGGTCGTCCGCAACCTGCGCGGGCTGGACAACGTCACCCAGACGATGCCGGCCGGACGATGAGCACCCCGCCGGGCGACCTGGCCGTGATCGACGCGCTCCGCCCCGGCCCAGAGGCGGGGGTCTACCGCGACGAGGTGGTCAGTGTCCGGGCCTGGCAGGGCCCTCGCCCGCGACGCCACCTCGGGACGATCCGCACCCGCCACTTCGACGTGCGCCGCGAGGGCCACCAGGTCCATCTGGTCCACTGCCTGCGGACCGACCAGATCGACGACGACCTCTCCGGGCTACTCGCCGAGGAGCTGTTCCAGCCGGGGTGGCTGCGCGGTCCGGACCTGTTCGAGCGGCTCTTCACCGGGGTCGTGGTCAGCAGCGCCCCTGACCCGGGGCAGGCGTGGGCCGCGTTCTACCGCAACACCCTGCGCCACGTGGAGGCGGCGCTGGAGCGCCCCGGTCCCACCCCGGCCGGCCACGGGACCGTCGCCGAGTACGCCCCGGTCTACCGCTACGTCGAGCAGCAGCTGGCGCGTGGCTCCGTCCTCGAGGTCGGCTGCTGCTTCGGGTTCCTCTCGCTTCGGCTGGCCGCCGCGGGACGGGACGTGACGGCCTCCGACCTCTCCGCCGGCACCGTCACGCTGCTCCGTGCCGCGGCGTCCCGGCTGAAGGTGCCGCTGGCCACGCGAGCCGCCGACGCCACCCGGCTGCCGTGGGCCGCCGACGCGGCCGACAACGTGCTGCTGATCCACCTGCTCGAGCACATCGAGCCGAGCCTCGGCGACCGGGCGGTCGCCGAGGCGATCCGGGTCGCGCGCCGCCGGGTCGTGATCGCTGTACCCCTCGAGGACGAGCCCGACGAGACCTGGGGCCACGTCCGGACCGTGTCGCTGGACGACCTCGCCGCCTGGGGCGAGGCCTCGGGACACCCGCACCGCGTCGTCGAGCACCACGGCGGCTGGCTCGTCATCGACACCGACCGCTGATCGCTCCTCGCCGGTCGACCTGTCCGTCGACGACGCGGGCGCTCATCGGCCCCGTCAGCTCCGCGTCAGGCCTGGTCACAGGCCTGTCCGACCTGTCCGTCGGCCGCACGCAACCGGGCAGGAGGCCTACCCGAGGGCAGGTGCGCGACCGCCCACTCGGCGGGTCTGCCGGTGTGTCGTACGTCACTACCTTGAGGGAACCGTAGCCCAGCCCGGACCACGGCTGACTCCCTGGAGGAACTGATGACGAACACATCCATCGATGCAGAGGTGCCCGCTGTGCAAGGCACCACCCCGACGGCCTGGGGCGACCCGTTCCCGCTCGGCCTGGCCAGCTTCGGGATCTCGGCGCTCGTGCTGTCCAGCGTGATGTCGGGACTCGTGGACGCGGCCGCCCTGCCGGCGGTGCTGCCCCTCGCGCTGGCGCTGGGCTTCGCCACCGAGCTCCTGGCCGGTCTGGTCCACTACCGCCGCGGTGAGACGTTCCCGGCCCTGGTGTTCACCGCGTACGCCGGGTTCTGGCTCTCCTATGCGCTGCTGGTGCAGTTCTACGGTCCGATGGTGACCGCGGACGGGGCTGCGATCACCGGGATGTTCCTGCTGGCCTGGGCGCTGTTCACCACCTACATGCTGCTGGCGGCGCTGCGCACCAACACCACCACGATCGTGATCTTCGTGCTCCTGGCCGCGGTCTTCTACCTCGCGGCCTTCGGGTCGTTCCTCGGCAGTGCCGCTCTCGGCCGGACCGCCGGCTACGTGCTCATCCTGGACGCCCTGGTGGCGCTCTACGCCTCGGCGGCGATCATCGTGAACACGACCTGGGACCGCACCGTTCTGCCCGTGCCGTGACGCGCTCAGGCCGCCAGCACTCACCGTCGTCGGGTGCCCAGCATCACGAGCGACCTGGGCATGGACCAGCACGATCCGCGCCAGAGTCCTGCTGTCGCCGTTGCGTAGCCCTTCACGGACGTACGCAGGGGCGTGGGTCGTAGGACCTGGGCGCGGTCGTGTGATGGGAGCAGGGTGGGAAGGCATTGGAGGCCGGTCGCGACACCGTTGTTCCACGTGACCGTTGTCGAGTCGGCGCACATGCCCACCAGACCGTTGGCCAGAAGCGGGACAGGCGCGCCGATCCGACGGCTGTAGGTGGGGCAGATGCGCCGACTCGGCCGGTTCTGGTGGGACAGATGCGCCGACTCGGCCGGTTCTGGTGGGACAGACGCGCCGACTCGGCCGGTTCTGGTGGGACAGACGCGCCGACTCGACCGGTTCTGGTGGGGCAGACGTGCCGGGTCGGCGAGTGTGTTGGTGGGCTGGCTCTGAACGGTCGGCCTAGGTGCGTCTGGTGAAGCGGATGTCGCCGTTGGGGAGGCGTTCGTGGAGGTAGGTGGGGTCGTGGGCGCGGTGGTGGTGACGGCTGCAGAGCAGCGCGGCGTTGGACAGGTCGGTCGCACCTCCTTGAGCCCAGGCGATCCAGTGGTGGGCTTCGGCCCAGGTGCCGAAGATGTCGCAGCCTTCGGCTTCGCAGGTCGCTGAGCGAAGGAGGAGGGCTCGGCGTTGGGCGGCGGTGAGCGGTGGCGTCCCCGCCATGGATGGGCAGTCTGGCCGGGTCGAGGGTCTCGAGCAGTTGGCAGAGTGCCTGGCCGAGGCGGCGGTCGTAGGGGAGGTAGTCGCCGGTGTCGGTGCGGGTGCCGTCCTCACGGCGGGGTGAGGCGAACGCCTCGAGATTCGTCGCCAGCCGGTCCGCGGCCGCGTCCGGGATGACCGCGGTGATGCGGGTGGTGCCATCCCCGAGGCGGCGCATGCTCAGCCGGGTCTTCTTCCGGGCGTGGGCCTCTTCGGCGGCGAGGCGTTTCGCTTCTTCGGCTTCGGCGATCTCGGGGGCGATCACGTCGAGGGTCCGGCGGCCGAGGCGGCGCAGCTGGGTCGGGTCGAACTGGGTGGCGTAGGCGACCAGGGTCTCCTCGGCTTTGGTCTTGATCTCGACATCGAGGTCGGCGGGGAGATCGTCGAGTGCCTGGGTGATCACCTGAGCCTGGGCGGGGTTGCAGGCCCCTGCCCGCATCGCTTCGGCGACCAGCCCGTAGGACCGGTCCAGTGCGGTAGCCAACCGCAGGTCGGCCCGCAGCACCTCAGGACGTTGATGGGTGTGGTGATGCAGCCACGCCGCCATGTCCCGGGCGGCTCCGCTCCAACGCACCGGTGACGGCAACCACGGCATCGAGCACCCATGAACGACGGGTTGGCCTCCGCGACCCGACTCTTCACACCCGCCCACGCAGGTGTGTTCTGGTTCGCTGGTCTCGGAGGCCCGGCAGTACGGGCTATTACTTACCCTCGCAGTTCAGCGTTCACGCCCCTGGTTCCCCTGGATTACCCACACCCAGGAGGGTGGGGTACGCCTCTTTCGAGGTGGTCGGCCATCACGTTTACGCCTGCGCCGAGCCTACCACGCGAAGCAAAATGAAGCGAACCCGATCAGGGACAGGTATCCCAAACCAAAGCCAGAACGCTGCTGGAACCCAGACAAGTCAGGCAAATGGCACCCAACCCGGACGCCCTGGCTTGTAAAATCTCCCAACCCAAACCCGGTATCGGCCCCACCCGCGCTGGAACCCAGGCCTGAGACCAACGGACACACATCCGCAGGCCCGCGCGATCGCGGCCAGCGAGCTGGAGCCGAGGCGCCCCCGAGCGACCCGCGACCTCCCCAGCACGCGGTTGACGGCAATCGTCGCGCGACGTGTACTCCCCGCGCGCAAGGCAGCCCCAGCGATGTTTCGGCAGCAAGTCGCTGACGCTTCGCCCGACGCCGGTGACGCTTCGACCGACGCCGGTGACGCCTCGCCCGACGCCGGTGACGCTTCGCCCGACGTGGGCGACGCCTCGGCCAAGGACGCCAGCCGGATCAGAGGAGCCCCATCTTGGACGCCTCGTACACCGCCTCGGCCCGGCGGCTGACGCCCAGCTTCCGCAGGATGTTGCCCACGTGGAACTTCGCGGTGGTGTCGGAGATGTAGAGCCGGTGGCCGATGGCGCGGTTCGACAGTCCGTGGGCGAGCAGCTCCAGCACCTCGAGCTCGCGGGTGGTGAGCTCGGATTCGTCGCTGGTCACCGGCATGTTCACGCCGCGGATCATCGCCGCCGCGGAGCGCGCGTCGAAGGCGCTGCCGCCGCTCGCGACGTCCCGGATCGCCCGGACCAGCCCGGTGGTGTCGACGTCCTTGACGACATAGCCGCGGGCGCCGGCCCGGATCGCCTGCATCACCAGCTGCTCGTCGAGGAACGTCGTCAGCACCAGGATCAGCGCCTCCGGGTGGCGCTGGGTGAGCGCGGCGCAGAGCTCGAGCCCCTCGGCGTCCGAGGACGAGGAGAGCTTCAGGTCGAGCAGCACGATGTCGGGACGAGCGCTGTTGACCCGGGCGAGCGCCTCGGCCGCGGTCGCCGCCTCCGCGACGACTCGGAGGCCGGGCTCGCGTTCCAGGATCGACCGCAGACCCTGCCGCACGATCGCATGATCGTCGACCAGCAGTACGTCGATGCCGGCCGTCTCCTGGTCCGGGACCACCCGGGGTGGGCTGAGCGTGTTCATGGTTCCTCCTCGAAGCGGCTACTGCGGGTCCTCGATGAGCCCGCAGATCGTTCCCCGGCCGCGGTCCACGACCGGCAGCGGCACCCGGAGCTCCACCCGGACCCCGCCGAGGTGCGAGCGCCGGAACGCGACCGTGCCACCGAGCTCGCTGATCCGGGTCTCGATGTTCGCCAGGCCGCGGTGGCGGCCGTCGATCGAGGTGCCACGCTCGAGCCGCAGCTTCCGGGCCAGCAGGCCCGGGTCGCCGCGGCCGTCGTCGGCGACCCCGACGTAGAGCTCGTGCTTGCGGTAGCGGAGCCGGAGCACCGCCTGGGTCGCCTCGGCGTGGATCGCCACGTTGAAGAGCGCCTCGCCGACCGCGCGGGCGATGTCGTGCTTGGCCTCCGCGGGCATCGGGCACACCTCGCCCTCGACCCGCACGGACACGTCCAGGTGCGGACGATGGTGCTCGGCCACCTCGTGCAGCAGCTCGGGCAGCGAGGAGACCGTGTCGCGATGCGGCTGGTGCAGGGCGTAGATCGCCCGGCGCAGCTGCTCCACGGCGTCCTGGGTGAGCTGCTTGGCGGTGTTGAGGAGCTCGGTGATCCGCTCGCCGGCAGGTCCCAGCTCCTCCGTCTCACCGCGCGCGACCTCGACCGACATCCCGGCCGAGAGCACGAACTGGGTCACGCTGTCGTGGAGCTCGCGCGCGATGCGGTGGCGCTCGTGGTCGACGAGCTCGCGCTGCCGGGCCACCAGCAGCCGCTCCTCGGCCTCCCGCAGCTCGCGGGTCCGCTGCTCGAGGTCGCGCTCCCGGGCGCCGACCTCGTCGTAGAGCCGCTGGGCACGCCGGTGCTGGGCGAGCCCGGCCTGGTACTGCTCCGAGGTGTGCAGCGCCACCGCGGCCTCGTTGGCGAGGATCCGCAGCACCGACAGGTCTCCGGGCTCGGGGTCGTCCGCGAGCCCGTGGAGGCCGACCAGGCTGCCGATCATGACGCTCTCCAGCGTCATCGGCACCCGCACCCAGCGGGCCGGCCCCGGCGCCCCGGTGGCATGGCCGGCCCGGATCGCGCCGAGCTCGCGGCGTACGACGCCGGGGAGCTCCTCCTCGTCGCCGACCACCCGGCCGTCGTGATCGACGACGATGAACCTCGGCCGCGCCCCCGTCAGATGGCCGTCCGCCAGCGCCAGGATCGTCCACTCCGCGGCGAGGTGCACCGCTGCCGCACGGGCCACCTCCTCCAGGAGCGCCCGCGGGCCCTCGACCGTGCGCACCAGCGCTCGCGAGATCGAGTCCATGGCGCGTACGGCCTGCTGCATCCGCTCGTCGGAGCGCAGGAACGCGCGGTAGTAGGACCGCTTGCCCGAACGTACGCCGGTCAGTGCTGCCAGATCGGGGGCGCTCACTGGACCACCCTCACAGGGCTTCTCGGAAGAGCGCGTGGATCTCGGCGCGGCTCGCCGGTCGCGGGTTCGTCGTCAGGCAGGCATCGTCGAGGGTCGTCACCGACAGGGTGTCGAGATCGGTGTCGGTCACCCCGAGGTCCCGCAGGCCTCGGGGCACGCCGACGTCGTCGGCCAGGCGCCGGACGTGGTCGGCGAGCATCTCGGCCGCGACGTAGCCGGGGACACCGTCGACCGGCAGGCCGGCGGCCCGGGCGAGACCGACGAACCGCTCGGGGACCGAGCGTGCGTTGTAGCGGATCACGTGCGGGAGCAGGACGCCGTTGACCACGCCGTGCGGGGCGTCGAGGAGCCCGCCGACCTGGTGGCTCATCGCATGGGTCGCGCCGAGGATCGCGTTGGTGAAGGCCAGGCCCGCCTGCAGGCTCGCCTGCGCCATCATCGCGCGGTGCTCCAGCGCGCGCGGCTCGGTGATCGTCGAGCGCAGGTGACGGCAGACGAGGGCGACCGAGCTCATCGCGTGCCCGTCGGCCAGCGGGTTGTGCGCCAGCGACACGTACGACTCGATGCCGTGGGTGAGCGCGTCCAGGCCGGTCGCGGCGTTGAGTGCCTCCGGCATCGTGGTCAGCAGCCGCGGGTCGGTGATGGAGACGTCCGGCACCAGCGCCCGGCCCATGATCGTGAGCTTCACCCGACGTTCGGTGTCGGTGACGATGCAGAACTGGGAGACGTCGGCTCCGGTCCCCGAGGTGCTCGGGATCATCAGCATCGGCGGGATCGGCCGGGCGATCTGGTCGATCCCGGCGTAGTCGAGGATGTCGCCGCCGTTGCCCGAGAGCACCGCGACGCCCTTCGCGGCGTCCATGCAGGAACCGCCACCGATGGCCACGATGACGTCGGCCTCGGTCTCGACGTACCTCTCGTAGGCGCGGCGCACCTCGTGGTCCTTGGGGTTCGGCGTGACGTCGGTCCACAGCACCGGGGCGAGCCCCTCGGCCCGCAGCAGCCGGAGCAGCTCGTCGACCCAGCCGGCCTCGACGATGCCGGGGTCGGTGACGACGAACGGCCGACGGGCGCCGAGCCGGGCGGCGGCGTAGCCCGCCTCCGCGAGCGAGTCGGGTCCGAAGACCACCTCGGGTGCTTGGAACTTCACCACCTGGTCGAGCGGGGCGGTGGTCGGCGGAACGGGCTCCTGTCGGGGAGCGGCCTCCCTGGTGCGGGCGATGACTGCTGTCGTGGTTCCGGCTCCGGCGCTCATCTCAGAGACCCACCTCGCGGTCCAGCCGGGCGATCTGACCGTCCGCGAGCGCCATCAGCGGAGAGCCGGGCGGGAGCAGGTCCTGGAGGCGGAGCCACATCTCGTAGTCGTCGGCACCCCACGCGGACCGGGTCCAGGTCGAGACCAGGTCGGGCTGGCCCGACTGGAGCACCGCGGCACGCAGCTGCTGTGCCAACGTCTCCCGCAGGCGTACGACGCCGGGCGCCACCGATCGCGGCAGGATCGGGCCGCGGTAGCAGCGGAGCGCCCCGGCCACGTCGCCCACCGCGAGCCTGGCCTCCACGCCGAGCCAGTCGCCGGTGACCTCGGTGGTGAGCCGGTAGGGCCGGGAGGCGAGGAACTCCTCGCCGAGGAGGTTGCGCAGCCGGTTCAGCTCGGCGCGGAGCGTCGAGGAGCCGCCGTCGTCCTCGTAGAGCAGGACCGCGAGCTCGTCGCCGGAGAGTCCGCGCGGGGTGCTGGCGAGGAGCAGGAAGATCTCGCTGTGGCGAGGTGACAGCCGCAGCTGCGCGCGATGGCCGCGACCGTCGTCGATCGAGAGCAGCAGGTCCTGGCGGCCCAGCGTCTCCACGGCGATGCGTGCCCAGCCCGGCCGGGTCTCCGGCTGCCTCGGCAGCAGCTGCTCGCGGGCGAGCTCGGACTCCGCGAGCCTGGCCGCGGCGCGCACCATCGCCATCGTCTGAGGCACGACGATGGAGTCACCGCCGGTGATGTCGAGGACGCCGAGCAGTCGCGAGTCGCCCGGGTCGTGGATCGGGGTGGCGGCGCAGCTCCACGGCTGCACCGAGCGCCGGAAGTGCTCGGCGGCGATGACGCTGGTCGGCCGGCCGAGCCGGAGCGCGAGGCCGGGAGCGTTCGTCCCGGCGAGCCGCTCGTCCCAGTTGCTTCCCTCGACGAAACCGATCTGCTCGGCACGCCGGAGCGCGGCCGGAGCGCCGCACACCCAGAGCAGCTGGCCGGCCTCGTCGGAGACGGCCATGATCGCGTCGCAGTCGCGCGCCGCCTGGCCGAGCACGTCGTCGAGGAGCGGGAACACGCGCGCCAGCGGATGGGCAGCACGTACGTCCCGCAGCTGGTCCTCGGGGAGGGTGATCGGCGCGAACGTGTCGTCCGCGGTCACCCCGGCGGCAGCCGACCGGTGCCACGAGTCCGCCACGGCTGCGCGCATCGAGGCGCTCTGCTTCGTATCGCTCATCCGGACCTCCTCTGGTGACGAGGGTCACATTTGAAGGTTGCATTCACGTTGCATCGGTCGCGCAACGTGGCTGCAACCTCGGCGTTTCTAGCGTCTGTGACCACGATCACGCCCCAATGCCTGACTTTGCCTGAGGAGAATTCCCGATGACCGTATACGCAGCTCCCGGCCAGCCCGACTCGCTGGTCACCGTCCAAGGTCGCTACGGCCACTACATCGGCGGCGCCTGGGTCGACCCGGTCAAGGGCGCCTACTTCGAGAACATCTCGCCGGTGAACGGCAAGCCGTTCACCGAGATCGCCCGGGGTACGGCCGAGGACATCGAGGCCGCCCTGGACGCCGCACATGCTGCCGCTCCGTCGTGGGGGAAGACCTCGACGACGGAGCGGGCCAACATCCTGCTCAAGATCGCCGACGTGATGGAGGAGAACCTCACCGCCATCGCCGTCGCGGAGACCTGGGAGAACGGCAAGCCGGTCCGCGAGACCCTGGCCGCCGACATCCCGCTCGCGATCGACCACTTCCGCTACTTCGCCGGCGTGCTCCGTGCCCAGGAGGGCACCATCGGCGAGATCGACGAGAACACCGTGGCGTACCACTTCCACGAGCCGCTGGGCGTCGTCGGTCAGATCATCCCGTGGAACTTCCCGATCCTGATGGCCGTCTGGAAGCTCGCCCCGGCCCTGGCCGCCGGAAACGCGGTCGTGCTCAAGCCCGCCGAGCAGACCCCGTGGTCGATCCTCAAGCTGATGGAGCTGATCGGCGACCTGCTGCCCGCCGGTGTGCTCAACGTCGTCAACGGCTTCGGCGTCGAGGCCGGCAAGCCGCTCGCCTCCTCGCCCCGCGTCGCCAAGGTCGCCTTCACCGGCGAGACCACGACCGGCCGCCTGATCATGCAGTACGCCAGCCAGAACATCATCCCGGTGACCCTGGAGCTCGGCGGCAAGAGCCCGAACATCTTCTTCGACTCCGTCGCCGCCGAGAAGGACGCCTTCTACGACAAGGCGCTCGAGGGCTTCACGATGTTCGCCCTCAACCAGGGCGAGGTCTGCACCTGCCCGTCGCGTGCGCTCGTCCAGCGCTCGATCTACTCCGACTTCGTCGGCGACGCGATCGCCCGTGTCGAGAAGATCAAGCAGGGCAACCCGCTCGACGACACCACGATGATCGGCGCCCAGGCCAGCAACGACCAGCTCGAGAAGATCCTGTCCTACATCGAGATCGGCAAGGACGAGGGCGCCAAGGTCCTCACCGGTGGCGAGCGGAGCATCCTCGAGGGCGACCTCGCCGAGGGCTACTACGTGCAGCCGACCGTCTTCGAGGGCGACAACTCGATGCGGATCTTCCAGGAGGAGATCTTCGGGCCGGTCGTCTCGCTGACCGGCTTCGACGACGAGGCCGACGCCCTCAAGGTCGCCAACGACACCCTGTACGGCCTCGGTGCCGGCGTCTGGTCGCGCGACGGGTCGCAGGCCTTCCGGGCCGGCAAGGAGATCAAGGCCGGCCGGGTCTGGACGAACTGCTACCACGCCTACCCGGCCCACGCGGCCTTCGGTGGCTACAAGCAGTCCGGCATCGGTCGTGAGACCCACAAGATGATGCTGGACCACTACCAGCAGACCAAGAACCTGCTCGTCAGCTACAGCCCCGACGCACTCGGGTTCTTCTGATGAGCGCGACCCACGCCTCCTCCCTTCCGGCGCGGGTCGCCGTGACCGACGAGGCGGCGGACCTGCTCCGCCGTCTCGTCGGTATCCACGGGCCGGTCATGTTCCACCAGTCCGGTGGGTGCTGCGACGGTTCCGCCCCGATGTGCTACCCGAGCGGCGACTTCATGCTCGGCGACGCCGACATCCACCTGGGCGACCTGGACATCGGGCTGGACGACCAGGTGCCCGTCTGGATGTCGCGCTCGCAGTTCGAGTACTGGTCGCACACCCACATCACCATCGACGTCGTCCCCGGACGCGGCGCCGGCTTCTCCCTGGAGGCGCCCGAGGGCGTGCGGTTCCTGATCCGGTCGCGACTGTTCACCGACGACGAGACCGCCCTGCTCGGCTAGCCGGTCTCTCCGCAATCCCCTCCCGCCCCCGAAGGAAGCACGACGCCATGACCGACCTGACGATCCCCAGCAAACCGACCCGCTTCGAGCCGCCGGCCGAGCTCGCCGCTGCCGCCAACGTCACCGCCGAGGCGTACGCCCGTGCCGACTCCGACCTGGAGGGCTTCTGGGCCGAGCAGGCCGAGCGGCTGACCTGGGCCGAGCCGTTCACCCAGGTGCTGGACTGGTCAGACGCACCGCGGGCGCGGTGGTTCGCAGACGGGAAGCTCAACGCGGCGTACAACTGCGTCGACCGTCATGTCGAGGCCGGTCGCGGCGACCAGGTGGCCTTCCACTTCGTCGGTGAACCCGGTGACACCCGAGACCTCACCTACGCCGAGCTCAAGAACGAGGTGTCCCGAGCCGCCAACGCGCTGACCAGCCTCGGTGTGGGCAGCGGCGACCTGGTCGCGATCTACCTGCCGATGATCCCCGAGGCCATCGTCGCGATGCTGGCCTGCGCCCGCATCGGGGCCACCCACACGGTGGTCTTCGGCGGGTTCTCGGCCGAGGCCCTCGCCTCGCGGATCGAGGACTGCCGGGCCAAGCTGGTCATCACCTCCGACGGCGGCTACCGCCGCGGGGCTCCGTCGGCGCTGAAGCCGGCCGTCGACGCCGCTCTGGCGCGGCTGGGCAGCCAGAGCCCGGTCGACCACGTCCTCGTGGTGCGCCGCACGGGGGAGTACGTCCCCTTCGACGACGCCACCGACCTGTGGTGGCACGACGTCGTCGACAGCGCCTCCCCCGAGCACACACCCGAGGCGTTCGACGCCGAGCACCCGCTGTACGTCATGTACTCCTCGGGCACGACCGGGAAGCCCAAGGGCATCCTGCACACCACCGGCGGCTATCTGACCGGCGCGGCCTACACCCACCACGCGGTCTTCGACCTCAAGCCGGACACCGACGTCTACTGGTGCACCGCCGACATCGGCTGGGTCACCGGACACAGCTACATCGTCTACGGCCCGCTCGCCAACGGTGTCACCCAGGTGCTCTACGAGGGCACTCCGGACAGCCCGCACCGGGGTCGCTGGTGGGAGATCATCGAGCAGTACGGCGTGACCCTCTTCTACACCGCCCCGACGGCGATCCGGACGTTCATGAAGTGGGGCCGAGAGATCCCGGACATCTACGACCTCAGCTCGCTGCGGCTCCTCGGATCGGTCGGCGAGCCCATCAACCCCGAGGCGTACGTCTGGTATCGCGACGTCATCGGCGGCGACCGCTGCCCCGTCGTCGACACCTGGTGGCAGACCGAGACCGGTCAGATGATGATCAGCCCGCTGCCCGGGGTGACCGCCGGCAAGCCCGGTTCGGCGATGCGGCCGCTGCCCGGCATCGGCGCCGACGTGGTCGACGAGGAGGGTCACTCGGTGCCGAACGGGTCGAGCGGCTACCTGGTCCTCACCAAGCCGTGGCCGGCCATGCTGCGCACGCTGTGGCAGGACGACGACCGCTTCGTCGAGACGTACTGGACCCGCTTCGCGGACCTCGGCTACTACTTCGCCGGCGACGGCGCCAAGAAGGACGAGGACGGCGACATCTGGATCCTGGGTCGCGTCGACGACGTGATGAACGTATCCGGGCACCGCCTCTCCACGAGCGAGATCGAGTCCGCCCTGGTCTCCCACCCGCGGGTAGCCGAGGCAGCCGTCGTCGGCGCCGCCGACGAGACCACCGGTCAGGCCGTCGTCGCGTACGTCATCCTGCGCTCGGGGGACGGCAACACCGGCGAGGCGCTGATCCAGGAGCTGCGCAACCATGTGGCCAAGGAGATCGGGGCCATCGCCAAGCCGCGGCAGATCACGATCGTCCCGGAGCTGCCCAAGACGCGGTCCGGGAAGATCATGCGCCGCCTGCTGCGCGATGTCGCCGAGGGCCGGGACGTCGGCGACATCACCACGCTCAGCGATCCCGGCGTGATGGCCATGATCGCGAACGGCGACACCGTAGACACCGCAGCGGCGGAGGCGTGAGATGGCCGTGCCGGCCACCGGCGTCGATCCCAGGACGATCGGGCAGAGCTGGGTCATCGTCGCCCGCCACCGCCAGCCTGCGCGGACAGCGGCTCCTGCCCCGTGGGGCGAGGCGCACCTCAAGCGGATCGGCACGTCCACGACCATCTGCGGTGCGCCCACCCAGGGGTGGCACGCCTTCTGGCAGCTGCGGTCCGAGGACATCCGCCGGTGGTGCGCCGACTGCTCCGCGGCAGCCCGCCCGACCCGTACGGTGTCGGGACTCCTGAGCACCAAGTGACCCCACGAGGAGGTGGACGATCGATGAAGACCATGACCCACACCTGTACGTGCCCCGGGGCGTTCCACGAGCTCGGGCTGCACACGCGCGAGGGCGTGCTGCCCGGCCCGCGCTGGCTGCAGGTGCTGGCAGCACTTCTGCGCTGAAGGCGACGGGTCATGGCCGCGCCTCACCGGGCCCTCGCGGACTTCCGCCATTGTGCGGAGAATCGAAACGACCGCAGATCTTGCGTAGAGGCCGGGGTCAAGGCGTTCAAGCGGCGCCGGATGGCGCCCCGGTTGATCCACCGGGAGAAGTTCACGGCCGCGGACGCACCTGCGCGGTGAAGCTGCTGCCAGCGAGCGCGTCGAGCAGGTCGGCGGCGGAGACGTCCCCGGTGACGGTGATCTCGCCGGTGCCGCGGTCGGCGGTGAGGGTGGCGACGCCGGGGAGGTCCCGGAGTCGGGCGGTGGCCTCACGGACGCATCGAGGGCAGCGCATGCCCTCGACGTACAGCTGAATGGTCTGCATGGCGGTCTCCTTGGTGGTCTCGCAGTGCCTTCGTGGCCCCGGACGGATCCGGGGCCACGAAGAGGGGTTGGGCTGCTACCTGCTGGCGGGGACCGACTCGGCCGGGGTCTCGCTGCGGGCCGACTTCCAGCCGATCCCGGTGACGACGGCACCGGCGAGGGCGATGCCGGCCGCGCCGAGGAACCCGGCCGAGAAGCCGTCGGTCATGGCGGCCAGGTCACCGATCTGGTCGGAGCCGTACGCAGCCGCGACGACGGTCATCGCTGCCAGCCCGAGCGCCGAGCCGACCTGGTAGCTGGTGTTGACGATCCCGGCGGCGAGGCCACCCTCCTCGGGGGCGGCCGCACCGAGCGCCGTGCTCAGCGACGGGATGAAGGCGAGCGCCATGCCCGCCGCGGTGACCAGCGTCGCCGGGAGCACGTCGACGGCGAAGCTGCCGTCGGCGTCGATCCGGGAGAGCCAGACCAGGCCGAGCCCGAGGACGATCAGGCCGCCGACGGTCATCGCCTTCGGTCCGAACGCCGCGGTCAGCCGCGGGGCGACGGCGACCATGCCGAGCATGATCGTCACCGTCATCGGCAGCAGGGCCGCGCCGGACTCGAACGCGCCGAGGCCGAGCACCTGCTGGAGGTAGAGGTTGATGAAGAAGAACATCGGGATCCAGGCGGCGCCGAGCAGCAGCTGGGCGACGTTCGCGGCGGCCAGGTTCGGTGCCTTGAAGATGCCCAGACGCATGAGCGGTGCCGAGGAGCCGGCCTGCAGGGCCACGAACGCGACGAGCAGGGCGATGCCGACGGCACCGGCGATGAGCGTGCTCGGCGATCCCCAGCCCACCTCGGGGACACGTACGACCGCGAAGACCACCGCGGCGAGACCCAGGGTGACGGTCAGCGCACCGAGCAGGTCGATGCGACCGCGCTGCGCGGTGCCGGCCGGCATCGTGCCCGGGGTCAGGGCGAGGACGACGAGGGCGATCGGGATGTTGATGAAGAAGACCCACGGCCAGGACAGGTACTCGGTGAGCACGCCGCCGAGGAACACGCCGGCCGTGCCGCCGGCCGGGGCGGCCGCGCCGTAGAGCGCGAGCGCCTTGGTGAGCTCCTTCGGGTTCGCCCCGAAGTTCATGAACAGGAGCGTCAGCGCCGAGGGTGCGATGAGCGCCGATCCGGCGCCCTGGACGGCGCGCCCGGCGATCTCGACGGCGACGGTGTCGGCCAGCCCGGCGACGAGCGACCCGACGCCGAGGACCAGCCAGCCGATGGCGAAGATCCGGCGGGCGCCGAGCAGGTCGGAGAGCCGGCCGCCCAGCAGGAGGAGGCCGCCGAAGGCGACCACGTAGGCGTTGAACACCCAGCTGAGGTCCTGCGGGGCGAAGCCGAGATCACGCTGGATCTCGGGGAGCGCGACGCCGATGATCGAGGTGTCCATGATGACCATGAACTGGGCGGCGGCGATGAGGCCGAGGGCTATCCAGCGGCGGTTGTTGGCACCCGCCGCCGGGGATGCTGTGGAAGACATGGTTCTCTCTTTTCGTCAGGGCGGCCGTCCGGCCGCGTGAGAGAGAACCTGTCCGGTGTCACTGTCCCTGGTCTGTCCGGCCGCCGTCCGTCCGGGAGCCGTTCAGCCGGGCCAGTGCCTCGTCCGCCTGGTCCGCGAGGGCGACCTCGCCGGCGGCGAGGGCGACGGTGCGGGACTCGTCATAGCGCTCGACCGCCGCTTCCGTCTCGGACAGCTGCTCGTGGCACCGGGCCAGCGCGAGCGTCGCCTTCGCCGTCATCGCGGGCGTCTCCAGCGTCTCGAAGCCCTGGATCGCCGTCGTCAGCAGGTCGATGGCCGTCGACCAGTCCTCCTGACGCTCGGCGAGCCGACCCCGTCCGTACGCAGCCAGGACCGACCCGGCCCGGTCGCCGACGTGGCGCGATGCCAGCTCCGCGCGGCGGAACGCGTCCTCGGCCGACTCGTGGTCCCCCAGGCCGAGGTGGGTGATCCCGAGGTCCGCGAGAGCCCACTGCACGGTGTTGTGGATGCCGGCGGAGGCAGCCACGTCGATCGCCTGCTCGAGGGTGCGGGCCGACTCCCGCAGACGTCCGAAGTGCCGCAGGCCGTAGCCGAGGTGATACAGGACGGCGCTGTGGCCCCAGGGGTCGTCGAGGTGACGGAACTCGGCGGCGGTGGCCCGCCCCAGGCGTGTCGCCGTCGCCTCGTCCCTGGCCTTGAGGGCGGTCTCGAGCCGGACGAACCCGACGACCGCGAGCCCCCAGCGGTCGCCGCGGTCGCGGAACCAACCCTCGGCGGCATCCAGGAGAGCCGGCGCCTCTTGGTCGTGTCCGTTGACGCCTTCGACGGCGAGCAGCACCTGGGAGACCGCAGCCCCGTCGGCGTCGCCGGCCTCGCGGAAGATCGCCAGGCTCTCGCGGGCCGCCTCGGCGCAGCGTGGATGGGGGTGGACGACGCACGCCCGGGGGCGCTCGACGAGCGACACCGCCTGCAGGGCGGCGGCCCGCGCGGCGGGTGTCCCACGGTCCTGCTCGAGGAGGCGCCGCAGGATCCGGCGGCCCTCCAGATGACGGCCCTGGTGCCAGAAGAGGCCCAGGTGGCCAGCCAGTCGCAGCGCGGCGTCGATGCGATGTCCTGAGCTTGTCGAAGGGTCACCGGCCGGGCCCTCCAGCCAGGCGATGGCCGAGCGTACGTTGGCCTGCTCGTCGATCAGGAGGTTCCTGGCGCGCGGGTCGCCCTGGCCGCGCAGCGCGCGCGCCGACCGCTCCGCGACCTCGGCGAAGTGGTGCGCGTGCCGGGTGGCCAGCGCGTCGCTGCGGCCGGTGCTCGCCAGCCGGTCCGCGGCGTACTCGCGCAGGGTCTCGAGCATCCGGTAGCGGGTGACCGGGCCGCGTTCGGCGACGATCAGGGACTGCTCGACCAGCCGGCCGACGGCGTGGATGACCTGGCTCGGGTCGGTCTCGTCGTCGGCGAGGACCTGCTCGGCGGCGGTCAGGGTCCAGCCGCCGTGGAACACCGCGAGGCCCTCGAAGACGCGCTTCTCCAGGTCGTCGAGCAGGTCGTAGCTCCAGTCGACGGTCGCACGGAGCGTGCGCTGACGCTCCTCCGCGGTGCGAGGTCCCGAGGTGAGCAGGGTGAACCGCTGGTCGAGCCGGTCGGCGAGGTCGCTCGGGGACAGCGCGGACGCTCGGGCCGCGGCGAGCTCCAGCGCCAGCGGCATGCCGTCGAGCGCGCGGGCGATGCGGCCGAGCGCGACGTACGCCTCCGGGTCGGTCTCGACCCCGGGCACGACCGTCGCGATCCGGCGGACCAGGAGCTGCACCGAGGCCGTCGACGCGATCGTCTCGGCGTCGTCGTCCTCGAGCGGGGTGGAGAGCGGCCCGACGAGGGTCTGCACCTCGCTCGGCAGGGCGAGGGGCTCGCGGCTGGTGGCGATGACGGTGAGCTGCGGGCAGCGGGCCAGCAGCTGCTCGACCAGGGTCGCGACGGGGTCGATGAGGTGCTCGCAGTTGTCGATGACCAGGAGCAGGTGCTTGTCGGCGAGGAAGTCGACCAGCCGCGTCTGGAGGTCGATGGCCGAGCCGTCCTGCGGCATCGCCACCGCCGTGGCGACGGACGGCACGATGTGCTCGCGGCTGCGGATCGAGGCGAGGCGGACGAGGAAGGTGCCGTCCGGGAACCGGTCGGCGAGCGCGTGGGCGGCGTGCAGGCCGAGCGAGGTCTTCCCGGAGCCGCCGGGGCCGACGAGGGTGGTCAGTCGGGAGGTGCGGGCCTGCTCGCTCAGGGCCTCCAGCAGCTCCTCGCGCCCGACGAGCGGGGCCAGGTCGGCCGGGAGGTTGGAGAGCTGGGCTCCTGACCTGGCGCGGTGGGGAGCGGTCGCCGGGGTGGACAGGGTGACCTCTCCGGAGGAGCCGAGCGACGGGTCCTGCCGGAGCACCCGCTCGTGGAGCGACCGCAACGAGGTCGACGGCTCGAGGCCGAGGTCGGCGTCCAGCGTCTTCCGGGTGCGGGTGAAGACCTCGAGGGCGTCGGCCTGCCGGCCGGCGCGGTAGAGCGCGACCATCAGCAGACCGGCCATGGCCTCATGGGTGGGGTCGGTACGCAGCAGCGGCTCGAGGTCGGTGACGACCTCAGCGTGGCGGCCCAGTGACAGTGCGATCTGGGCCCGCTCGGCGTACGCCGTCCTGCGGAGGTCCTCCAGGCGCACCGACTCCGGCACCGCCCACGGCTCGGTGGCGAAGTCGGCGAGCGCGTCGCCGCGCCAGAGCCCGAGCGCCGCGTCGTAGGCGGCCAGATCCGCCTCGGCCGGGCTCCCGGACCCGGCGACTGACGCGCGGACCTCGCGGACCCGTCGTTCGAAGGCCTCGGCATCGAGGCTGCCGGGGTCGACCGCCGCCCGATAGCCACCACCGTCGCGCTGCACCAGGTCGAGCCCGACGGACTTGAACACCCGGCGCAGCTTGGAGACGCGGAGCTGGAGCGCGTTCAGCGGGTCGGCCGGCAGCGCCGCGTCGGCCCACAGCCGGTCGATCAGTGCGGACGCCGGCACGATCCGCCCCCGTGCCAGGAGCAGCACCGCGAGCAGCGCCCGCTCCGCCGAGCCGGGGACCCTGACGGTCTCACCGTCGACCGTCGCCTCGAACGGGCCGAGCAGCCCGAACCGGATGTCACGCGAGGTCGGGGTCGGCAGCACAGCCACAGCGTAGTCAGACCCGGCTCGGACGTCCGAGCGGATATCTGTCCGGGTCCCGACAACGCCGGGACAGTAGGCAGACAGATCGCCCGAGCAACCTCTGGCACGTCAACGAGAGTCATCGAGATTCGAGCCAGGAGAGATCACATGAACGCCATCGTCAAGGTCGGCGTGTTCGCCGGAGCCGTCGTTGCCCTCGGGGGCCTGGGTTCCGCCGTGGGCGCCTCCGTCGGTCCGCTCGGCGAGCCCGAGCGTCATCAGGAGCACGCGGCCGAGAAGAGCAGCCACGGCGGCCACGGCGGGCACGGTGGGAGCGGTGCGACGAAGGCGCCCGAGGCCACCGGGCTCAACGTCAGCCAGGCCGGCTACACGCTCGACCTCGTCGAGGACCGCTACCAGCGCACGGCCGCCGCCACGCTGCGGTTCCGGATCCTCGGCGCCGACGACGAGCCGGTCACCCGGTTCGAGACCGCCCACGGGAAGAAGCTCCACCTGATCGTCGTACGCCGCGACCTGGCCACCTTCCAGCACGTGCATCCGGTGATGGCCGCCGACGGCACCTGGTCGGTCGAGGCCGACCTGGCCGAGGCCGGGACCTACCGCGTCTTCGCCGACTTCCAGCCGGCGACCGAGGACGAGGGGCTCACCCTGGGGCAGGACCTGTTCGTCGCCGGCCCCTACGAGCCGCAGGCGTTGGCAGCGGCCGCCACCACCAGCACGGTCAGCCCCTACCAGGTGGACCTGGACGGTCACCTGGTCGCCGGG
Source organism: Nocardioides sp. NPDC057767 (assembly GCF_042798275.1). Lineage (NCBI taxonomy): Bacteria > Bacillati > Actinomycetota > Actinomycetes > Propionibacteriales > Nocardioidaceae > Nocardioides > Nocardioides sp. NPDC057767. The sequence goes on from NZ_JBHVKJ010000012.1 coordinate 93,672, forward strand.
AAGACCTCGCGTCTCACCCTGACCGTGGCCAAGGACGGCGAGCCCGTCACCGACCTGGAGCCCTACCTCGAGGCGTACGGCCACCTGGTCGCGCTCCGCGACGGCGACCTGGCCTACCTCCACGTCCACCCCGAAGGAGCCCCCGGCGACGGGCGCACCGAGCCCGGCCCGGAGATCACGTTCTCCGCCGAGGTGCCCTCGGCCGGGACGTACCGCCTGTTCCTCGACTTCCAGCACGCCGGCGAGGTGCGTACCGCGGCCTTCACCGCGGTCGCAGAGACCCACTGACCCCCTGCCTGAGCAGGGTCCACCACAGAGAGAGGAAAGCACCATGTGCAGCACCACCTACACCGTTTCCGGGATGACCTGCGGTCACTGCGTCAGCTCCGTCAAGGAGGAGGTCACCCAGATCGCGGGCGTCTCCTCCGTCGACATCGATCTGGCCACCGGCCAGGTGACCGTCACCTCCGAGAACGAGCTCGACCCCGCGCAGGTTCAGCGCGCGGTCGAGGAGGCCGGCTACCAGCTGGCCGGCTGAGACCCGCGCCGGCTCCCCTTCCTGGGAAAGGGGAGCCGGCGCGTACGCCGATCCACCCACCTGAAGGACACCAGTGATGACCGTCTCCGGAACCTCTACACCTTCCTCTGCACCCACGACCGACTTCGAGCTCGAGATCAACGGCATGACCTGCGCGTCCTGCGCCAACCGCATCGAGCGCAAGCTCAACAAGCTCGACGGTGTGGCCGCCACCGTCAACTACGCGACCGAGAAGGCGAAGATCTCCGTCGCCGCGGACAACACCGACATCGACGCGAGCGTGCTGATCGCGACCGTCGAGAGCGCCGGGTACGGCGCGAAGGAGCCTCGCCGCGAGACGACTCCGTCGAGCGGCTCCGCCGCTGACGGAGACCCCACGGACCCGGTCACCCTCCTCCGGCGGCGGCTGCTGATCTCGGCGCTGCTCACCGTCCCGGTGGTGCTCATGGCGATGGTGCCGGCCCTGCAGTTCGAGAGCTGGCAGTGGCTCTCGCTCACGCTCGCCGCCCCGGTCGTCGTCTGGGGCGCCGCGCCGTTTCACCGGGCCGCGTGGACCAACGCGCGCCACGGCGCGGCCACCATGGACACGCTGGTCTCCATCGGCACCCTGGCCGCCCTGGGCTGGTCCCTGTACGCCCTGTTCCTCGGCACCGCGGGCGAGCCCGGCATGACCCACCCGTTCAGCTTCGCGATCGAGCGCACCGACGGGCTCGGCAACATCTACCTGGAGGCGGCCGCCGGCGTCACCACGTTCATCCTCGCCGGCCGCTACTTCGAGGCCCGCTCGAAGCGCCGCGCCGGTGCCGCGCTCACCGCACTCCTCGAGCTCGGCGCCAAGGAGGTTGCCGTCCTGCGCGACGGGACCGAGACCCGGATCCCGGTCGACGAGCTGGCCGTCGGCGACCTGTTCGTCGTACGTCCCGGGGAGAAGGTCGCCACCGACGGCATCGTCGAGGACGGGTCCTCCGCCATCGACGCGGCGATGCTGACCGGCGAGTCCGTGCCGGTCGAGGTCGCCCCCGGCGACGGCGTCACCGGGGCCACCGTGAACGCCGGCGGGCGCATCGTCGTCCGGGCGACCCGGGTCGGCGCCGACACCCAGCTCGCCCAGATGGCGCGCCTGGTCGAGGAGGCGCAGACCGGCAAGGCCGCGGCGCAGCGGCTCGCCGACCGGATCTCGGGCATCTTCGTACCCATCGTGCTCGCCCTCTCGGCCATCACCCTCGGGTTCTGGCTCGGCGCGGGCGCGGGTGCCGCCACCGCGTTCACCGCGGCGGTCGCGGTGCTGATCATCGCCTGCCCGTGCGCCCTCGGCCTGGCCACGCCCACGGCCCTGATGGTCGGCACCGGACGCGGCGCCCAGCTCGGCATCCTGATCAAGGGCCCGGAGGTGCTCGAGAGCACTCGGAAGATCGACACCATCGTGCTCGACAAGACCGGCACCGTCACCAGCGGCACCATGACCCTCACCGACGTGGTCGCCGCTCCCGGCGAGGACGCCGACGAGATCGCCCGGCTGGCCGGCGCCCTGGAGCACGCCTCCGAGCACCCGATCGCCCGCGCGATCGCGGCCGGGGCCGAGGACCGCGTCGGCACGCTGCCCGTGGCAGAGGACTTCGCCAACGTCCCGGGCCTGGGTGTGCAGGGCATCGTCGAGGGCCACGCCGTCCTCGTCGGGCGGGTCCGCCTGCTGGAGGAGTGGAGCCAGTACCTGCCCGGCGACCTCGCCCTGGCGATGGCCGAGGCCGAGAGCGAGGGCCGTACGGCCGTCGCCGTCGGCTGGGACGGACAGGCGCGCGGCGTCCTGGTCGTCAACGACGTGATCAAGCCGACCTCGGCCGAGGCGATCGCTGAGTTCCAGCGGCTGGGGCTGACCCCCGTCCTGCTCACGGGCGACAACGAGACCGTGGCCCGGAGCGTTGCCGCCGAGGTCGGGATCCCGGTCTCCGCGGACACCGTCATCGCCGAGGTGCTCCCCGAGGACAAGGTCGCCGTCGTCCGCCGGTTGCAGGAGGAGGGTCGCGTGGTCGCGATGGTCGGCGACGGCGTCAACGACGCGCCGGCGCTGGCCCAGGCCGACCTCGGCCTCTCGATGGGCACCGGCACCGACGTCGCCATCCAGGCCAGCGACCTGACCCTGGTCCGCGGCGACCTGCGGGTCGCGGCCGACGCCATCCGGCTCTCGCGGAAGACGCTGGCCACGATCAAGGGCAACCTGTTCTGGGCCTTCGCCTACAACGTCGCGGCGATCCCGCTCGCGGTCGCCGGGCTGCTCAACCCGATGCTCGCGGGTGCCGCGATGGCCTTCTCGTCGGTCTTCGTGGTGAGCAACAGCCTCCGGCTGCGACGTTTCCGCTGATCCCGGCCCAGATCCCAGCTCCGCCCCGACCGCACTCTTAGGCTCCTGACCATGGACCATCGGGTGTTGCTGATCGTCGGGGCGGCGCTGGCGATCATGATCGCGGCGTCGGTGTTCGCGCGGCGTACGGGGGTGGCGGCGCCGCTGCTGCTCGTGGGGCTCGGGATCGGGGCGAGCTATCTGCCCGGTGCGCCGGAGATCGAGCTCGATCCGGAGCTGATCCTGGCCGGCGTACTGCCGCCGCTGCTCTACTCCTCCGCGGTCAACCTGCCGGTGATCGACTTCCGGCGGAACTTCCGGTTGATCAGCTGGCTCTCGGTCGTGATGGTGATCGTCTCGGCGCTGGTGATCGGGGCGGTGGTGCACTGGCTGTTCCCGGACATCTCGTTCCCGCTCGCGGTCGCGCTCGGGGCGGTCGTCAGCCCCACCGACGCGGTGGCGGCGACGGCGATCGGGCGCCGGGTCGGGCTGCCGCCGCGGGTGATGACGGTGCTGGAGGGGGAGAGCCTGGTCAACGACGCGTCCGCCCTCGTCGTGCTCCGGACGGCCGTCGCGGGGATCGCGGCGGCGAGCTCGTTCTCCCTGGGACGTACGGTCCTGGAGTTCGGGTGGGCGGTGCTCGGCGCGCTCGTGATCGGCGGCCTCGTCGGCTGGCTCACCGTGCTGCTCCGGCAGCGGCTCGACGACCCGGTGCTCAACACGACGATCTCGTTCGCGGTGCCGTTCATCGCCTACTTCCCGGCCGAGGAGCTGGACGCGTCCGGCGTGCTCGCCGTCGTCGTCGCCGGGCTGGTGACGGGCGGGCTCGGCAGCCGCCGGTTCAGCGCCCGCGACCGGCAGACCCAGGCGACGACCTGGACCACGTTCAACTTCATCCTGGAGAGCGGCGTCTTCTTGGCGATGGGCTACCAGCTGCCCGACTTCGTCGACGCCGCGCAGGGCGAGACCACGCCCGGCGAGATGGCCGGGCTCGTCCTGACCATCGTCGGCCTGCTGGTCGTGCTCCGGTTCGCCGGCCTGGCCGCGCCCGCGCTCCGGGACCGGGAGGAGAGCAAGGAAGAGGTACGCACCCGCCTGGACCAGTTCGAGGAGAAGCTCGACTCGCTGACCCCCGCCGACGATCGGGAGGACGCCCGGATCACCGCGGCCCGGCGACGGTTGGCCCGGGGCCGGGCCGACATCGACTTCGAGGAGCGCGAGCCGATCACCAGGCGCGGGTTCCTCACGATCGGCTGGGCCGGCATGCGCGGCGTCGTCACGGTCGCCGCCGCCCAGACGATCCCGGCCGGCACCTCCCACCGGGCGACCGTCGTGCTCGCCGCCTTCCTGGTCGCGCTCATCACCCTGGTGCTCTTCGGCCTCACCCTGCCGGCTCTGATCCGCCGGTTGCGCTTCTCCCCGGAGAGCGCCAAGGACAGGCACGATGCGTTCCGCGCCCTGTTGCGCCAGGTCGGCGAGACGGCCGTCGACACCCTCGGACCGCTGGAGTCGCAGACCATCGACGGTGAGCCGATCGACCCCAAGCTGGTGACGAAGCTCAAGGACCGCATCCTCCCGCGCGTGCTCGCGGGCGTGCAGGAGGCACCGCGGGTGCGGCCCGCCGTGAAGGAGCAGACTCTGATCCTGCAGACGCGCTACCTCGACGCGATGCGCGAGGCGCTCGCCGTCGAGCGCAGCATCGGGGCCTACAGCTCCCACACGTACGCGAGGGTCGAGTCCATCCTCGACGACATGGAGAAGCGGCTCGACATCAGCTGAGCCGTTGCGAGCCGTCCACGGAACCTCACCGTCGCGACGGTTACCTTGACGTCTGCGGGCCCGTCATCACCATGACGGAGTTCCCGCAAGGAAGGTAACGACATGACCGGATCAGGTCCGCACGACGCACTGGCGGAGTCCTTCGAGCAGCAGCGCGAGCACCTGGTGGCGATCGCCCACCGGATGCTCGGATCGAGGGCTGACGCCGAGGACGCGGTGCAGGAGGCGTGGCTCCGGCTGGCGCGGCAGGACGAGGCCACGATCGACAACCTGGCCGGCTGGCTGACCACGGTGGTGGGGCATGTCTGCATCGATGTGCTCCGCTCGCGCAGGTCCCGGCCGGCACTGTCGTACGAGGACCGTCTGCCCGACCTCGTGGTGGCCGTAGACGAGGGGGCGGCGCCCGAGGAGGACGCCATGCTCGCCGAGTCGGTCGGGATGGCGATGCTGGTGGTGCTCGACTCCCTCAGTCCGACCGAGCGGGTGGCGTTCGTCCTGCATGACATGTTCATGGTGCCTTTCGCCGAGATCGGCGAGATCATCGGTCGGTCCCCCGACGCCTCCAAGATGCTCGCCAGCCGGGCGCGCCGGAAGGTGCGGGGCACACCGCAGCCGCATGAGGAGCCGCGGCGCCAGCGCGCGGTGGTCGACGCGTTTCTCGCGGCGGCAAGAGACGGGGACTTCGAAGGGCTCGTCGCCCTGCTCGACCCGCAGGTGACCTGGCGCACGATCCACCCCCAGGGTGTGATCACCACGGTCGGGGCGGCCGCGGTGGCCGAACCGGTCCTGCGCGGAGCGCGATCGATGACTTCCGTGCTCCCGGTCCGGCTCAACGGACTGCCCGGGTTCGTGGCCTGGGGCGCCAGCGGCAAGGTGCTCGGCGTGGCGGCGTGCACCGTGGTCGAGGACCGGATCGTCGAACTGTTGACGGTGAGCGACCGCAGGCGTCTCGACGCCATGGGTCTGCCTCCTCGACCCGCGTAGGGCAGGGCTGTGGCCTGGGCTGTTACCTCGTGAAGACCGGCTTCGTCGTAGTGGTGCAAGCATCCGAAGACGAAGGAGATTCACGATGGAGACCCGGATCAACCCCATGGCCAACGAGATCGGTGCGAGGTTCGCGAAGCACATCATCTCGTCGAACAGGGTCATCGCGGACTCGACGCTGCCGACGGCGCTGCAGGAGCTGGTGAAGATCCGTGCCAGCCAGATCAACGGCTGCGGCGGCTGCCTCGACATGCACACCAAGGACGCCGCGGCCGCCGGTGAGAGCGCCGTGCGGATCAGTCTCGTCGGGGCGTGGCGGGAGACGACGGTCTACAGCGAAGCCGAACGCGCGGCGTTGGAGCTCACCGATCAGGGCACTCGCCTCGCCGACTCCAGCGGGGTCACCGACGAGGCCTGGGCAAACGCGGCGAAGCACTTCGACGAGGACCAGCTGATGGCCCTGGTCGCCCTGATCTGCGTGATCAACGCCTTCAACCGGCTGAACGTGATCACGCGTACGCCCGGTGGTGACTACCAGCCCGGTCAGTACGCCTGACCCGGCGATTCCCCCAGGCGCGCGGCGGACCACTCTCGGGTCCGCCGCGGCTGCCCCCAGACAGACATCGTTCTCAGGAGAAAGAACCCATGAACATCGCACTGTGGACCATCGCCGCCCTGATGGCCGGCGTCTTCCTGCTCTCCGGCTTCGGGAAGCTGTTCGTCCCGCGAGAGAAGATGGCCGAGATGGGCAACGCCGCGCGTTGGGTCCTCGACTTCAGACCCGGCACCCTCAAGGCCATCGGAGCACTCGAGATCGTCGGTGCCGTGGGCCTGGTCCTGCCTGCCGTGCTCGACATCGCGCCGGTACTGGTGCCGCTGGCGGCCAGCGGCCTGGCGTTGATCATGGCCGGTGCCACGATCATGCGGATCCGCCGCGGCGACAGCAAGGCCGCACTGGGGGACGCGACCTACCTCGCCCTGACCGCCTTCGTGGCGATCGGCCGCTTCGCCTTCGAACCCTTCGTCGGCTGAGCGGCCCGACTCCCGGGCGGATCCCGCAGGGTCAGACCGTCTCGAATCCGGCCATCATCGCCATGTCCTCGTGCTCGAGGTTGTGGCAGTGGATGAGGAACCGGCCGGCGTACCTCTCGAACCTGACCCGGACCCGGACGGCCTCATAGGGACGTACGTCGACGGTGTCCTTCCAGCCGTGATCCATCGGGCCCGGGCCGTGGTTGCCGCGGCGTAGGACCTGGAAGGGCGAGAGGTGGACGTGGACCGGGTGGTGCGCGTCGGTGAAGAACTCCCAGATCTCGGTGGATCCCAGCGGCACCTGCGCCTGGGGGACGGCCGGGTCGAACGGCTTGCCGTTGATCCCCCAGCCGCGCCGGCCGTGCACGCTCGCCTGGCGGAAGTGCCATCTGCGGACGACCGCACCGTCGGGCTTCTCGGGCTCGGGTACGTCGGCGAGCCTCTCGGCCAGTCGATCGGCCAGTCGGACGTCGTCGGTCGCGCGGCGGGTGATCCGGAACCGCATCACCTGAGCGGTCCGGCCGGTGCCGAGACCGTTGCGCATCTCGACCGTCGTGCCCGGTGGCAGCGAGCGGAAGTCGACGACGACGTCGAACCGCTCGCCCGAGGCCATCGTGATCTGGTCGTGCTCGACGGGGGCGGCGAGCAGTCCGCCGTCGGAGCCGATCTGGGTGAACCTCACCGGCTTGCCGTCGGCGGTACGCAGGCTGAGCGCGTAGCGGCGCGCGTTGGAGGCGTTGAGCAGCCGCAGTCGATACTGAGTCGCCTCGACCTCCGCCTCCGGCCACGGCGCGCCGTTGACGAGGATGACGTCGCCGAGCACGCCGGCCATGTAGCGGTCCTCGACGCCGGGCTCGCCCAGAAGCTCCGGGTCGAGCGCGGGGTAGCGCAGCGCGCCGTCCTCGTCGAAGGCCCGGTCGGCGATCATCAGCGGCAGCTCCCGCTCGCCGCGCGGCAGGGAGAGGGCGTCCTCCTCGTCGTCGCGGATGATGTGGAACCCGGCCAGGCCGCGCCACACCTGCGGGGCGGTGAAGTCCATCCGGTGATCGTGGTACCAGAGCGTCGTGGCCGGCTGTTCGAGCGGATAGCGGTAGTCCCGCTTCCCGGTGCTGACATGCGCCTTCGGGTCGGCCATCGCCTCGTGCCCGCCACCGTGGTCGCTCCCGTGGCCGCTCCCGTGTCCGCTCTCGTGCCCGGCAGGATGAGCAGGAGCCTCGAACCCCGGCGGCACCAGCAGATCCGTCGGCCAGCCGTCGCTCTCGGCGGGCGTGTGCCCGCCATGGAGATGCGTCGCCGTCGGCAGCGCGAGGGAGTTGGTGTGGCGTACGGTCACGGCCTGGCCGCGCCGGGTCTCCAGCGTCGGCCCGGGGAAGACCCCGTCGTACGTCATCATCGCGGTCCGCAGCCCGGGCAGGATCTCCACCGAGGCGGCACGCTGTGCGATCGAGATGAGGCCGCCCGAGGGGCGCTTGACGGGCGGCAACGGCAACGGCGTCGCGTACGCCTTCGGCAGCCGTGCCGCGCTGCGCAGGATCCGTCCGGTCTGTCCGGGGGCATCGCCGCAGGAGGCCAGCGATGCGGCGAGCGGAGCGGCGAGTCCGGCGCCGAGGAGGGTGCGTCGCCCGAGTCTCATCGCCGGACCTCCCGCGGGCTGCCGGCGCCGCGACGCAGCGAGGCGATGGCGAGGGCCACCGCGATCCCGACGGTGAGGACGCCGACCGGGACGTGCAGCTGGAGGACCCGGGTGTAGCCGAGGACCGCCTGGACGTGGATGAGGAGGAAGAGCACGACCGACCAGATGAGGAACCACCAGCGGCCGCGCATCGCCACGACGGCGCCCGCGGCGATCGGCAGCAGCAGACCGAACGCCTGCAGCGCCGCCGCGCCGGCGGAGTGGAGCCCCAGTGCCTCGAAGGTGCCCGAGAAGTAGGAGCCGATGAAGATCGGTTGCCCGATCGCGAAGAGCGCGATCAGCAATGCGACGGCTCGGAAGCAGAAGAGGCTGATGCGTGGTCGACGCTCGCGTACGGGTGGCGCGGTTGGGTTCGTTGTGGTCACGTCTCGACCATAGGTAGATACGGTACATATGCCATCGGGTGTTCCCCTGAGATCGCCCGAGAGGTGTGCTCAGGGTCGCGGACCGTTCGGACCGCGTGCCGATAACCAGTTGCGATCGGGGCGCCGGGCTTCGGATACTGGTCGACTTTGCTGCCGTACGAAGGGGAGTGCGTCGACCGAGATGTTGACCGAGATGTTGACCACGATGCCGTCGGGCCACGCCCGGGTTCTCGACCTGGTCAGGACGTCCGTCGCCCGGGATGGGCGGTTCGAGAACCCCTTGATCATCTGGGAGCGCGACGAGGCGGTCTCGCGCAGCATCGCCGAGACCGATCCCAGTCCGTCGACCGTGGACCCCCAATGGATCGAGGACAGGTTCTGGATCTGGGTGCACTACGCGGCGACCAAGCTCGGACGGGGTGAGCTCTTCGAGGTCTTGGAGTTCCTGAGCTTCCTGCGAGGCGAGGTGCTCGCGCCTCTGGCCCACCATGTGCGTGGGCTCGCTCCCCGGGGCGTCCGGCGGTTCGAGCAGCACATGCCGGACATGGTGCCGCTCTTCGCCGGCACCGTGGCCTCTCGCGACTGGGACGCGTGTGCTGCTGCGATCGCTCGATGCATCGAGGCCTATCGGACCTTGAGGGGGCAGCTGTCAGACCCGATCCGGCTCGGCGTCGAGGTCGAGGATGCTTCGGTGGCGTACCTGGACGCGGTCGTCGCCGACGGCCCCGCGCCGAGGTCTGCCGTCTGACCAGCTCCAGGCACGGGCTGCACGCGTCTGGGTCAGTGGTTCGAGAAGACCTCGTCGCGGGCGGTGTCCAGGCCCATCTGCAGGGCGCCGCGGAGGACCGGGTTGCCGGAGATCTCGGTGGGGACGACCGCGGGGACGTTGGGGCCGAGCGAGGCGATGGCCTTCTGCACGCGCTCGGCCAGGACCGGCCCGCCGGCGCGCCCGACCTCGCCCGCGAGCACGCACAGCTCGGGGTCGAGCACCACGCAGATCCCCGCCAGCCCGAGGGCGAGTCTTCTGGCCAGCTCGTCGAGGAACGGCTCGGCATCGAGGTCACCCTCGACCGCGGAGCGTACGCAGTCGACACCGTCGCCGCTCAGCCCGAACGCGCGGGCGAGGGTGTCCATGGCCTCGACGCTGACCAGTGACTGGAAGGCGGCGTGCTGTGGGCTGTCGGTGCCGTGCGGCGTGGAGGCGCCGGGGACCGCCAGGTAGCCGATCTCGCCGGCGCCGCCGCCGGCGCCACGGTGGAGGCGGCCGTCGACGATCACAGCGAGCCCGAGGCCGCGGTCGATCCAGGCGAGCACCGAGTCCTTGACGCCGTGGGAGGCCCCGGCGGACTGCTCGGCGAGCCCGGCCAGGTTGACGTCGTTCTCGATCAGTATCGGCCGCTGGAAGCTGCGGCGGAGGTCCTCCAGGACGCCCGCGCGCCAGTCGGGCAGGTCGTTGGCGAACCGGATGTCGCCGGTGCGCGGGTCGATCATGCCGGGGGTGCCGATCGAGAGGCAGCGGAGCTGCGTCATCGTGATGCCGGCGCGCCGGGTGGCGTTGGCGACGGTGGCCCGTACGGCCTCGACCGGGTCGGAGGCCTCATGGGGGTCGAGCTCTCCGGTGGCCAGCTCGGTGCCGGTGATGTCGGCGACCGACGCGGTGATCTGTTCGGGCCCGATGTGGAGGGCGGCGACGTAGCCCGCCGACGGGACCACGCCGTAGAGCGCGGCGTTGGGGCCGCGGCCGCCCTGCTGCGCCCCGACGACCTCGACCAGGCCGCGCTCCCCGAGCCTTGTCAGCAGCTGCCCGGCGGTCACCTTCGAGAGGCCGACGAGCTCGCCGAGCCGGGTCTTCGTCACCGGCCCGTTCGAGAGCATCAGGTCGAGCGCCGCGCGGTCGTTCGTGTCGCGGATCAGGTGTGTCTTGGGTGCTCTCGACATCGGCGGTGCTCCTTTCGTGGGCGAGGGTGGCGTACGGAAAACCAACCTAACAATTCCAGCGCTCCCGCCGGTGTCTGTCCAGGCCGGGGTCTAGACGTTAACTGTAAAGGAACCTTACAGTAGGTGTTTCGATCGCCATCCATCTCAACCCCCTCAAGGAGTTTGGAATGCGTACTACCACGAAGATCGCCGTTCTCGGCGGGATCTTGCTGGCGCCCGTCCTGGCCATGGTGCCGACGAGCCCCGCAAGTGCGCACGGCTACATCTCGAACCCCCCGAGCCGGCAGGCACAGTGTGCCGCCGGCACCGTGGAGTGCGGGGACATCAAGTACGAACCGCAGAGCGTCGAGGGCCCGAAGGGCCTGACCAGCTGCTCCGGCGGCAACGCCCGATTCGCCGAGCTCGACGACGACTCGAAGAACTGGCAGGTCACGCCCGTGGGCAAGACCCAGACCTTCAGCTGGTCGCTCAGCGCCCGACACAGCACCAGCACCTGGCAGTACTTCATCGGCGGCACCAAGATCGCCGAGTTCGACGACGGCGGCGCGCAGCCGCCGGCCACCGTCGAGCACCAGGTCGACTTCGGGTCCTTCACCGGCCGGCAGAAGGTGCTCGCGGTCTGGAACGTCGCCGACACCGCGAACGCCTTCTACGCCTGCATCGACGTGAACATCGGCGGCACCGCCACCGACCCGGAGTCGCCGGCGCCGGTGGCCGGGGAGTTCCCGGTCAGCGAGGCGCAGTTCAACCAGCTCTTCCCCAACCGCAACCCCTTCTACACGTACGCAGGGCTCGTCGAGGCGCTCGGCGCCTATCCGGAGTTCACCAATGCTGGGGACGAGGCCACCCAGAAGCGCGAGGCCGCCGCGTTCATCGCCAACGTCGCCCACGAGACCGGTGACCTGCAGTACGTCGTGGAGCAGAACCAGGCCAACTACCCGCACTACTGCGACACGTCCCAGCCCTACGGTTGCCCGGCCGGCAACGACCAGTACTACGGCCGCGGGCCGGTCCAGCTGAGCTGGAACTTCAATTACAAGGCCGCCGGGGACGCGCTCGGCATCGACCTGCTGAACAACCCCAACCTGGTCGCCACCGATCCGGCGGTCGCCTGGAAGACCGGGCTCTGGTACTGGAACACTCAGAACGGCCCCGGCACCATGACCGCCCACGCGGCCATGGTCAACGGCGCCGGCTTCGGCGAGACCATCCGGTCCATCAATGGATCCATCGAGTGCAACGGCGGCAACCCGGCCCAGGTGCAGAGCCGCGTCGACAACTACCGCGAGGTCACCTCCCTGCTCGGGGTGGACCCGGGCGGAAATCTGTACTGCTGACGCCACACCCTGCACAGAAACCGGCGGCGTACGCAGCCCCACCTGCGTACGCCGCTTGTCTCTGTTTTGTGACAGCCGCCCAAAAAGGTTCTGCCTCTGTGCCGGTGCCGGGTGCCCGCCGACGCCCCTACCTTCGAGTAGCAACCGGAACCCCGGACAGCCCGGGGCCGGATGGACGAAGGAGCATGCTCGGTGCTCAGATCACTTTCTCTCCGAATCGCCGCGGTCACCGCGGCCGTCACGCTCCCCCTCTTAGGCCTGGTCGCGCCGGCCGAAGCGGAGAGCCCCTACGAGCGCGGGCCGGACCCGACGTCCGCCAGCGTCCTCGACAACGGCACCTTCTCGCTCTCCTCGACGTCGGTGTCCTCGCTGGTCACCGGCTTCGGCGGCGGGACGATCTACTACCCCACCTCCACCACTGCCGGGACGTTCGGCGGTGTCGTCCTCGCCCCCGGCTACACGGCCTCCTCGTCGTCCTACTCCTCGGTCGCGCGCCGGGTGGCCTCGCACGGGTTCGTGGTCTTCGCGATCGACACGAACACCCGCTACGACCAGCCCGACAGTCGCGGCTCGCAGATCCTGGCGGCCGTCTCCTACCTGAAGAACAGCGCCTCCTCGACGGTCGCCTCGCGCCTGGACGAGACCCGGATCGCGGTCTCCGGTCACTCCATGGGCGGCGGCGGCACGCTCGCGGCGGCCAACCAGGACTCCTCGATCAAGGCCGCGGTCGCGCTGCAGCCCTGGCACACCGACAAGACCTGGCCCGGCATCCAGATCCCGACCATGATCATCGGCGCGGAGAACGACAGCGTGGCGCCGGTCAGCACGCACTCCATCCCGTTCTACACCTCGATGACCGGGGCGCGGGAGAAGGCGTACGGCGAGATCAACAACGGCGACCACTTCATCGCCAACACCGACGACGACTGGCAAGGGCGCCTGTTCGTCACCTGGCTGAAGAGGTACGTCGACGACGACACCCGCTACTCGCAGTTCCTCTGCCCGGCACCGTCCTCGATCTACCTGTCCGACTACCGCAACACCTGCCCGGACTGAGCCTCGGTCCTGACCCCAGAACCGGCCACCCCGGGGGAGGTGGCCGGTTCTTCGTGGTCCACGTTGGAAGATGGGTGCATGACCGGAAATACTGGAAATGGCGGAACCAGCTCAGGCATCCGCGTCGCCTCCGTCGACGACATCCCGGAGGGCGAGGGCATCGCGATCTCCTCGAAGATCACCGGCACCGAGGACGACATCGCCATCCTGCGCGACGACGACGGCACCTGCTGGGCTCTCAACGACACTTGCACCCACGAGACCGCATCCCTGGCCGAGGGCTGGGTCGAGGACGGCGACGTCGAGTGCCCGCTGCACTCCTCGCGGTTCAACCTCAAGACCGGCAAGGTCGACGGCCTCCCCGCCACCCGCGACACCGTGCCGCATCGGGTCGAGGTGCGTGACGGGGAGATCTACCTCTTCCCCGGCGAGAGGCCGTGACGGTCTCCTCGGTTGTCGTCGTCGGTGGCGGCATCGCCGGTGTCTCGACCGTCGCGGAGCTGCGGAAGAACGGGTACGCCGGTGAGCTGACGCTCATCAGCGTCGACCCGTTCCCCTACGACCGCCCGCCGCTGTCCAAGGAGTACCTCGCCGGCGGCCGCGATCTCGACTCCATCGCGCTGCAGGCTCCGGAGTGGTACGCCGAGCAGCAGATCTCGTTGATCGAGGGTGCGTTGGTGGAGGCGCTGGACCCGGACGCCGGCACGGTGACGCTGGCGGACGGTCGACAGCTCTCGGCCGACAGGATCGTCCTGGCGACGGGCGGTCGGCCGTTGTGGCCGGACATCGAGCGCGTCGTCCGAGACCGTCCATCAGCCGGCAGTGGAACCTCGGTCTCGACCACCGGGATCCACACGCTGCGAAGTGCCGAGGACGCCGATGCGCTGCGACAGGTGCTGCTCCCTGACACGCGGCTGCTGGTCGTCGGGGCCGGGCTGATCGGGGCCGAGGTCGCCTCGACCGCCCGGAAGCTCGGGTGCGAGGTCGTGCTCGTGGATCCTGTCGACCCGCCGATCGCAGCGGCGGTCGGTGCCCAGGTGGCTGCGTGGCTGCACTCCCTGCATGCGGCCCATGGCGTGGAGACCGTGACCGCGACGGTCGAGACGCTCGAGTCGACGAGCGCCGGAGTGGTCGCACACATCGCAGGCGAGCCGGAGCCACGTACGTTCGATGCCGTCCTGCTCGCCGTGGGTATGGTGCCTGACACCGCCTTGGCGAAGGCCGCCGGGCTGGACGTCGACAACGGTGTCGTGGTCGACGACGATCAGGTCACGTCGCTCCCGACGCTTCTCGCCGTCGGTGACTGCGCCCGTCGACGAGGCCATCGGCGCGCGGAGCACTGGGAGGCCGCGGTGCACGACGGCCAGCGGGCGGCCGCGACGATCCTCGGCATCGACGCCCCCGCACGAACCGCGCCGTGGTTCTGGACCGACCGCTACGACCTGCATGTCGAGGCCGTCGGGGAGATGCGCTCGCCCGACGGAGCTCACCAGACAGTCGTACGCGGCACGGTCGGCGAGCCGCCCTTCTCCGTGTTCACCATCCGCGGTGAGCACGTCATCGGCGCAGTCGCGGTGGACGACCCGAACGCCGTGCGCGCAGCGCGCCGGATGATCGACCGAGGGGTCGACGTACGGGCCTCTGATCTCGCCGATCCCGGGACCGACCTGCGCAAGCTGTTGCGCGGGGCCAGGTAGCTCTCGGCCGCAAATTCCCGCCATGGCGGGAATTTGCCGGGCGATCCGCGCCAACACCCGCGCATTTCCCCGCCATGGCGGGAAAGTGCCGCCCCGACAGGCACCGGAACAGCGAAGGACGGCGCCCCGCGGAAGTCGCGGGACGCCGTCCTAGGGGAAAGATCAGACGGTCAGCTGGGCAGGCTTGGACTGGTTGGCGACGCGGTTCTCGGAGTCGATGAACCAGGCGAGCTGCTCGACGCGGGTGATGATCGCGTGGAGCAGGTCGGCGGTGGTCGGGTCCTCGGCGTCGATGTCGTCGTGGATCTCGCGAGCGGTCTTCGAGGTGGCGTAGAGCGCGGCAGCGGCGAGGTCGGCGGCGGTCGCGGTGTCGACCTCGGTCGCCGGGAGCGGCGCGAGGGTGGTGTCCTCGGCGACGGTGCCGGTGCGGCCGTCGGGGAGGATGTAGAGCGCGCGCATGCGCTCGGCGACCTCGTCGGTGAAGTCACGGGCGGCGTCGACGACCTCGTCGAGGACGAGGTGCATGTCGCGGAAGTTCTTGCCCACGACGTTCCAGTGCAGCTGCTTGCCCTGCAGGCTGAGCTCGGTCAGATCGACGAGCAGGCGCTGCATCTGGGTCGCGAACGCCGGGCTCGGGATGAACGCGGGGTGCGAGGTGTGCGTGGCGCTGCTCGTGTCGGTCTTCGTGGCCATGTTCGGTGGGTCCCCCAGATTGAAGAGTCGGTCTTTCGTGGTGGCACCCACTGTGCCACCTTTTCCTGAACGATTCCAGAAAGGTAAGTCTTCCCTAAGTCATCGCCTCGGGGTCATGGCACGCCGTAGAGTCGTGGCGTGCCGCAATCTCCCCTCGTTGCACAGGTACGTCGCCCAGAGGTCTTCGAGACCAGCCGGCTGAGCGCGGATGCGCAGGTCGAGGCATGGGAACGCCACAACGCCTGTGCGCTGGTCGCGCTCTCCTGCCGGCCCATCGACGGCCAGGGGTTCGACGCGCAGGAGGTCAACCTGCAGCTCGACGAGGTCCATCTGGCGCGGGTGCGGGCCACCCGCCACGTCGTCGAGCGACCGGCCAGTCTCGTCAAGGAGATCCCCGCCCGATCGATCGCCGTCTATGCCAGTCTCCGCGGTGAGGCGATCCTCGAGTACGCCGGCCGTCGCCAGGTCATCCGGCCCGGACAGCTGATCGTCTGCGACGTCGACGCGCCCTTCCTGCGCGGCTTCGGCCACGGTCTCGAGGAGCTCGCGGTCAAGGTGCCGGTGGAAGCCTTCGCGGCCCGCACCGGGATCGCGTCGATGCCCTCGCCGCTAGTCCTCGACGCCGGGCGCGGCCAGGACCCACACGGGCGCGCGCTGGTGCAGATGGTCGGCCGCGCGCTCCGGCCCAACGACCCGGTGCCTGCCGACGAGGGCGCCGTACTCGACCTGATCTCGGTGATCGCCACCGGCGGAAAGGTGTCCCTGGCCACCGCCCACCGGGCTGCGGCGAAGGCGTTCATCGAGGACCACCTCGCCGACCCCGGCCTCTCCGCCGGCGCGGTCGCCGCAGGCGCCGGCATCTCCGAGCGTCACCTCTCCCGGCTCTTCGCAGACGCCGGCACCAGCGTCCCGCGCCACATCCTCGCCCGCCGCCTCGAGCTCGCCTACGCCATGCTCGCCACCGGCTCGGACCCGGCGATCCGCACCGTCGACGTCGCCGAGAAGTGCGGCTTCACCTCCGCCTCCCACTTCTCCCAGGCCTTCCGCAAGCGTTTCGGCGTCGCCGCCGGAGACGTACGCCGCGCCGCCCGCGCCTGACCTCCAGCCGAGGCGTCACCCCCGTCGGCCGAGGCGTCAGGCGCGTCGGCCGAGTGGTCAGCCGAGTGCCAGCTCGGCCGACGTGAGTGACTTCTCGGCCGACGTACGTCACTTCTCGGCGCGAAAGGGTGACAAGTCCACCAAAGATCCGATAGGTCTTCCATGCGATTTTCCGCCAACCGAACCCTGCTTCCCACCCGTAGGGGCGCTGGCGGACGACACTCTCGTTCACCCCACACTCTCTAAGGAGACGTACGTGCGCAACGGACTCACCACCGGACGCGGCCTGAGCTTGGCCGCCGCCGGTGTCGCAGCGATGGCGCTGACCTTGACGGCCTGCGGGTCGGGCGGCATCGACGACGAAGGCGGTGGCGGAGAGGACACGCTCACCATCGGGTTCGTCTCGACCGAGACGGGCTCCTCGGCGCCGTTCGGTGAGGCGAACAGCTTCGTCGTCGACGAGATGGAGGCCTACTTCAAGGACCACCCGGTCAAGGTCGGCGACAGGGAGCTCGACGTCGAGATCGTGGTGCGCGACGCGCAGAGCGACACCACGAAGGCCGGGGCGGTGGCCGGCGACCTGATCAACAAGGACGGCGCCGACATCATCGTCGCCTCCTCGACGCCCGACATCGTCAACCCGGTCTCGGAGCAGTGCGAGGCCAACTCGATCCCGTGCGTCACGACGGTCGCCCCGTGGCAGCCGTTCGCGATCCGCAGCGGCGACAAGCCGGCCGAGCTGAAGTACAGCTACCACTTCTTCTGGGGTCTCGAGGACGTCGCGACGGTCTACGCCGACATCTGGGGCAAGGTCCCCAACAACAAGAAGGCCGGTGGCCTGTTCCCGAAGGACCCCGACGGCGAGGCCTGGGGCGCCAACTTCCCGGCGCTCACCGAGGCGTCCGGCGTGAAGATCGACAACCCGGGCAACTACCCCAACGGCACCAAGGACTTCTCCGCCCAGATCAGCGCCTACAAGGGCCACGACGTGCTCGTCGGCGTCCCGATCCCGCCGGACTTCACCACGTTCTGGCAGCAGGCGAAGCAGCAGGGCTACAACCCGAAGGTCGCCACCATCGGCAAGGCGCTCCTCTTCCCGAGCAGCGTCGAGGCGCTGGGCCCGATCGCCCACAACCTCTCCACCGAGGTCTGGTGGACCCCGACCGCGCCCTACAAGTCCTCGCTGACCGGTCAGTCCGCGCAGGAGCTGGCGGACGCGTACGAGAAGAAGACCGGCAAGCAGTGGACCCAGCCGCTGGGCTTCGCGCACGCGCTCTTCGAGGTCGCGACCGCGGCGGTGACCGAGGCCGGCTCGACCGACGCCGACGCGATCACCAAGGCGCTGTCCGGTCTCGAGGTCTCCACGGTCGTCGGTGACGTCGCCTGGGGCACGGACGCGAACGTCCCGCCGTACGTCGCCAAGACCTCGCTCGCGGGTGGTCAGTGGCGCCAGGTCGAGGGCGGGGAGCACCCGTTCGAGCTGGTCGTCGTGCAGAACTCGCTGGCTCCCGACGTACCTCTCGGGGGCGAGCCCGAGGCCCTCAAGTGACCTCTGCCCCACTGTCGGTCGAGGCCTCCAGCAGCGCGCCCGGCGGCGCGC
>NZ_JBHVKJ010000013.1:0-104958 GCF_042798275.1 Nocardioides sp. NPDC057767
GGCCCCGTGAGCGGGGCTCGACCAGCGGAGTGGATCAGTAGACGGTCACGCCGTAGGCGTTGACGGCCTCGCGAACGGGCTGGAAGAAGGTCGTTCCGCCGGTGGTGCAGTTGCCGGAACCGCCCGAGGTGATGCCGAGCGCCTTCGTGCCGTCGTAGAGCGCGCCGCCGGAGTCACCGGGCTCGGCGCACACGTTGGTCTGGATCATGCCGCGGACGGTGCCGGAGCCCTGGTAGCGGACGGTGACGTTGAGCGCCTGGACGACGCCGCTGTGTACGCCGGTGGTCGAGCCGTCCCGGGTCACCCTCTCCCCCACGTACGCATCCGCGACCGTGAAGCCACCGGGATGTGAGAGCGAGGGGTTGTCGTAGCGGACCAGCGCGTAGTCGTTGCCCGGGAAGCTCGAGGCGACCGTCGGGCCGATCAGGGTGGACTGACCCGAGTTGGCGTACCAGGTCGGAACCACGTCACCGCAGTGACCGGCGGTGATGAAGTAGTAGCTGCTGCCGCTCTGCACGTTGAACCCCAACGAGCAGCGGTAGCCCGAGCCGTAGATCGCGTCGCCGGCGGAGAGCAGCGTCGTGAACGTGCCCTCGGCGCGCTTGACCGTGAGCGCCTCGGCGTTGGCACCGGCGGCCTTGGTGACCTTGGCGAGCTCCCCCTTCGAGACGGTGGAGTCGGCCGTGACGACCACCTTGCCGGTGGCCTCGTCGGTGTACCAGGCGATGCCGGACACGCCTGACTTGTCGACGGCGGAGTTGAGGGAAGCCAGTGCCTTCGGGCCGAGCTTCTTGTCAGCTGGTGCGGCGGAAGCCGGCATGACGGCAGCGGTGGCTGCCAGGCCAAGGCCGGCCACGACTGCGGCCAGGC
This sequence comes from Nocardioides sp. NPDC057767, assembly GCF_042798275.1. NCBI lineage: Bacteria > Bacillati > Actinomycetota > Actinomycetes > Propionibacteriales > Nocardioidaceae > Nocardioides > Nocardioides sp. NPDC057767. Next base: position 871 of record NZ_JBHVKJ010000013.1, read on the forward strand.
GGGTGCGGGACGTGGTGAAACTCATGTGTTCCTCCTACGAAACGACCAGGAACCCGCGTGGTTGCGGGCGCCAGGAGTGCCCGAACACCGCGATGCGCCCGAGCACGACCTCCTGGGAGTATGTCGGCGGCTCAACCGGTCGACCATGCGGAGAAAGAAAATTTCACCGGTCACCACGAAATCATTACCAAAAAGGGCGAAGTGGTCTGGACCACTTCGCCCTGTTCGGCCTCACGACACCCCCGTAGCGGGGGCATCGACCATCAGTAGATGTTGATGTCGTAGGCGCGGACGGCTTCGCGGACGGGCTGGTAGAAGGTGGTCCCGCCCGAGGAGCAGTCGCCGGTGCCACCCGAGGTGATCCCGAGGGCGGTCGAACCGGCGTAGAGCGGGCCACCGGAGTCTCCCGACTCCGCGCAGATGTCGGTCTGGATCATGCCGCGAACCGTGCCGGAGCCGCGGTAGCGGACCGAGACGTCGAGCGCCTCGACACGGCCGGAGTGGACCCCGGTGGACGAGCCGTCGCGGGTGACGCTCTGGCCGACCCGCGCGTCGCCGACGGTGTAGCCGCCCGCGTGGGTGAGCGAGGTGTTCGCGTAGCGCACCAGCGCGTAGTCGTTGCCCGGGAAGCTCGCCTTGACCGTCGGTCCGATCCGAGTCGTCTCGCCGGAGTTCGTGTACCACGTGTCGACATCGTCGGCACAGTGACCGGCGGTGAGGAAGTAGTGGTTGCCGCCGCTGCGCACGTTGAAGCCCACCGAGCACCGGTAGCCCGAGCCGTAGATCGCGTCGCCGGCGCCGACGAACGGCTTGAACTCACCCTTGGCACGCTTGAGGGTGATCGCGTCGGCATCGACCCCGACAGCATCGGTCAGCCTGCTCAACGCGGATGCGGGGACGGTGGAGTCGGCCGTGACGACCACCTTGCCGGTGGCCTCGTCGGTGTACCACGCGATGCCGGAGAGCGCCGATCGGTTGACGGCCGAGTCCACCGCGGAGTGGACGGCCGCGAGCGCCCTCGCGCTGAGCCTCTGCTCCGGTGGGGCGGCGCCTGCCGGCATGGCCGCGGCGCTAGCCGCCAGACCTAGACCGGCTGCTGCTGCCAGCAGGCGGTTACGTGACCTGGTGAACCTCATACATTCCTCCACCGCAGTGTGCCCGAACACGACCACAGTGAGTATGGCGTTGTAGATGCCTCATCGGCCAGTCGTTGGCAAAAAACTTTCGTTGTTCGACGAAATTTCGTACGCCGCGGGGCAAAGTGGACCAAACCACCCCACCCCGCGGCGTACCTGTTCTGGATCAGCCGTGCGGGATCAGCCGTGCCCGATCAGTAGATCGTGGCGCCGTACGCGCTGAGCGCCTCGGTCACCGGCTGGAAGAAGGTCGTGCCGCCGGTGGTGCAGTTGCCGGAGCCACCGGAGGTCAGACCCAGCGCGGTCGAACCGGAGTAGAGCGCGCCGCCGGAGTCGCCGGGCTCGGCGCACACGTTGGTCTGGATCAGACCGCTGACGGTGCCCTCGGCGTAACGGACGCTCGCGTTGACCGCCGTCACGGTGCCGGTGTGGACGCCGGTGGTCGAGCCGTCGCGGGTGACGCTCTGGCCGACCCGGGCGGTGCCCGCGGTGAAGCCGCCGGTCTTGGAGATGGACGTGGCGTGGCGGACGATGCCGTAGTCGTTGCCGGGGAAGCTCGAGCCCGCGGTCGGGCCGAGCAGCGTGGTGTTCGACGAGTTGGCGTACCAGGTCGAGACCGCGTTGGTGCAGTGACCCGCGGTCAGGAAGTAGTCGGCGCCGCCGACCTTGACGTTGAAGCCGAGCGAACAACGCGAGCCGCCGCCGTAGATGGCGTCACCGGGACCGATGAGCGGGGTGAACTCGCCCTTGGTGTGCTTGACGGTCACCGCCTCGTCGCCCTGGCTCGTCTTCTCCGCGGCTGCCTCCTTGACCTCGGCGATCTCAGCCGCGGAAACGGTCTCGTCGACGGTGACGACGATCTTGTTGGTGGCCGGGTCGGTGTACCACGACGAGCCGACCGGGGCGGACTCGGCGACGGCCGCCCTGACCGATGCGACCTCTGCCTTGCTGAACTCGGCGTCCGCGGCGGCTGCCGGGACGGCGACGGCAGCGGAGGCCGCGAGACCCACACCCGCGGCGAGCGCGGCGACGGTGCGGGGACGGAAAGTGGTGCGTTCGAACCTCATACGTCTCCTCCTGGGGGAAAGACCCGCTTGTCGCGGGCTTCCGCCCCCGGAACCACGGGTTTCGCGGCTTACCGGGAACGGGTAACTGAGTTTCGTGTTCTTTCCTTTCCCTCGCAGCACATTCGATTCCCCAAGAATCTGCATTGCAAAGACTGGTTCTTCGGATTCCTGCAATGCAGCAACACGCGATTCCCGAAGGGTTTTCGGCGCACAGCCTCCCGAAGAGGATGGGGCGAGCATGGCCAAGTTGTAGGTGCCCGGGTCCCGGGCCGCGTACGGTGGGTATCCATGTTCATCTCGCCGCTCGAACGGTGAATCGGGCCGGAATTCGTCCGTCTTCGAAACCTTCGGCGTGGCGACCGTCGATAGATGGTAGACAAACCCCATGCCGTATCCGCCGCCCCCAGGCTCCCCCGGTTCGGGCGCGCCTGACGAGGAGCCGCAGAATCAGCCTGCCCCGTTCGACTACAACGAGCGCCTGATCGGGCTCTCCGAGGATCTCGGCGGCGACCGGCCGGCGTTCAACGCCCGCAAGGAGCGCGCCGGACGCGGCGGCCCGCTGCGGCAGCTCCTGACCATCGCCGTCTCGCTCGGCCTCGTGGTCGTGTGCGGGGTGGTCGTCTACGCCCTCTTCACCCGCGGCGACGACGCGGCCACGACCGCCGGTGCGCCGACGGGGAGCGACACGCCTTCGGCAGGCAAGGCACCGACCGGCTCGGCGAGCGCTGGTGGCGGCAGGTCCGACGTCGGCGGCGAGTCCAGCCGCGGACCCGGCTGGCCCGGGACCGACTCCCCGGCCGAGCCCAGCGACGGCGCCGGCTCGCGGTCGACCATCGGCCCCGAGCGGCTCTCCAAGGCCGACGTGCCCCGCCCCTGGGAGTTCACCTACGGCGAGGTGACGCTGAAGGCCCGCTACCTGAGCGGCAAGGACTACTCCGGCTGCAAGGCGACGCTCAAGCGCGCGATCCGCGATCTCGGCTGCGACTACGCCGTCCGGGTCTCCTACAAGGCTCAGCAGGGCAACCTGCGGATGACCCACTTCATCTACGACTTCACCACCGTCGAGGCCGCGGGCAAGGCCGCCGCGCGGATCGAGCCGCGGCACGTGATCCCGCCCACCGAAGCCTCCCTGCCCGGCTACACCCAGGGCTGGTTCAAGGTCAAGGACTACGGCAAGTACGTCGTCTACACCATGGTCACGGCCAACGACGGCATCACCGTGGCCAGGGGCAAGGAGTACACCTCCTACGGCAACACCGACCTCGGCGCGGAGATCCTCTTCCGGATGTGACCCCGCCTCAGGGGGTCGTCTGGTCGGTTGCCTCCGAGGAGGCTCCTGCCGTGGGTGACGGCTCGCTCGAGGTACCGGCGCTCTCGCTCGGCTGCCCCGACGGCGTCGCGCTCGACCCGACCGAGGTGGACGGCTCGGCGCTCGGCTCCTCCGTCGCGGTCGACTCCGACTCCTGAGGCTCCTCCGACGGCTCGGGGGTGGTGCTCGCGGACTCCTCCGGAGTCACGGTGGCACTGCTCGACGGGTCCTTGCCCGGCGTTTCGTCGCGGGCGTCCGATCCGCCTCCGGTCACGCGCGAGATCGTCGTGCCACCGTCACCATTGCCCACGATCGAGCTGACACTGCGCCCGGCCAGGAGCTCGAAGACCGTGATCACGGCGACCACGACGACGAACATCGCCAGCGAGAGCAGCGCGATCCGCTTCCAGGGCAGGGCCTCGAGACGCTCCAGCCACGACGGCACCGGCTCGGCGTCGGTGACCTCGGCGGCCTCGGCGGCGGCGGTCCCGCCGTCCGTCCCGGCCGCGGGCTCCGAAGCAGCCTCGTTCCGTGCTCCGGCCAGCCCCGCCGACCGCCACCGGGCGATGGCCTGGACACTGGTCACCTTCTGGTGGGTCTTGGCGAGCCACTGCGAGTAGAGGTTGGAGCCGACGGTGGCCGCGACGCTACCGATCGCCGCTCCGATCAGGGTGCCCACGGCTCCGAGCGTGGAGAGCAGCAGCGCGGAGGTGACGGCGGCAAGGGCGCCCGCGGTGGTGGCCAGCCAGTCGATACCGGCCGGCTTCGATGCTTCGGTGTCGATGGAGGGGGGAGTATTGCTCATCGACCTCCAGGTTAACTCGCGAAACTACGCTACCGGGGCCAAGTTGACGCAGATCACCCTTGACTCAGGTCACGCTCCAGGGCCGCCGCGCCGGACTTCAGGGTCGCGACGATGCTCGGCAGCGCCTCCTTGTCGTAGCGGACGCTGGGCATGGAGATGGACATCCCGGCGACGACGTCGCCACCGGCGCCACGGACGGGCACCCCGACGGCGACCACACCCCGCTCGGAGCGGCCGTCGTTGAAGGCGAAGCCGTTGCGGCGTACGCGCTCCAGCTCGACGCGCAGGGCGTCGAGGTCCGGGCGATCGGCCAGGTGGTCGGCGTACCTCTCCCGGCTGTAGAGCGAGGCGAGCTCGTCCTCGGAGATCTGGGCCAGCAGCAGGAGGCCCGCGGTGGTGCGGTGGGCAGGGAAGACCATGCCCTCGCGGGAGCCGACCTTGAGTGACTGCGGCGACTCGACCGAGGCGATGAACCGGCAGGTGTCGCCCGCGCGCACGGCGACGTTGGCGGACTCGCCGAGCAGGTCGACCAGGCGCTGCAGGTGCGGCAACGCCACCTGGCGGAGCCGAGAGGCGGTCGAGCGCGAGTGGGCGGCCAGCTCCAGCACCGGTCCGGCCCGGTAGACCTTGTCCTCGTCCTGGACCGCGAAGTCGCGGTAGACCAGCATCGCGAGCAGGCGGTGGGCGGTGGAGCGAGCGACGTCGAGCCGAGCCGCTGCCTCCGAGACGGTCAAGCGGCCTTCGAGCTGGAGGATCGTCGCCAGCTTGAGCGCATGGTCGACGCTCGTGATCGCATACGGGGGCCGGGTCTTGAGCGGCTTGTCCATCCCACCTCTTCCTGATCACACCAAACCTGGCATCTATCGCTCGCCTCCGCAGGAGATTGCCCGACCTTGGGACGGCGCTGTGACAATGGCCACGTCCTCGAAGCCCTCCACCTCGACAAGTGAGGAACACCAGACGATGAAGCTCGCCACCATCCGTACGGCCACGGGAACCCGCGCGGTCAGGCTCGACGGGGACCAGCACGTGGACCTGGGCTACGCCTCCGTGGGCGACCTCCTCGCCGAGGAGGACTGGGACTCCCGGGCGGCCTCGACCGACTCGACGACCTATCCGGCCGAGGGCGCCGACTTCGCGCCGGTGGTGCCCCAGCCCAGCAAGGTCGTCTGCGTCGGGCTCAACTACCGCAGCCACATCGAGGAGATGGGCCGCGACCTGCCCGAGTACCCGGTCCTGTTCGCCAAGTTCGCCGACACCCTGACCGGCGCGAACGACGCGGTGACCAAGCCCGCAGAGACCGAGCAGCTCGACTGGGAGTGCGAGCTGACGATCGTGATCGGTTCCACCGTGCGGCACGCGGACGAGGAGCAGGCCGCCGCAGCGATCGCCGGCTTCACCGCCGCCAACGACTACTCGGTCCGCGACTGGCAGTTCCGCACCCGCGAGTGGCTGCAGGGCAAGATGTGGGAGGCCACCACACCGGTCGGCCCCTACGTCGTCACTCCTGACGAGCTGCCCGGCGGCGTACGTCCGCAGCTGGACACGAGGCTGACCGTCGACGGCGTCGAGAAGCAGCGCGCGAACACCTCCGACCTGGTCTTCGACCCGGTCGACCTGGTGCGCTACATCTCCACGATCACCACGCTGCGCCCTGGCGACCTGATCCTCACCGGCACCGACGGCGGGGTCGGGCACGCCCGCTCGCTGCAGGAGTTCCTGTGGGGCGGCGAGACCGTCGAGATCACCGTCGAGGGCATCGGCACCCTCACCAACACGATCGTGAAGGGCTGACCGCGATGAGCATCCTGATCGGCACCACCCCGACGCGTACGTTCGACGACTCCCGTCGCTGGGCCAGGGAGGGCACGGCCCTGCTGACCGGTGCCATCGACGGCCTTTCTGCCGCCGACCCTTCGACAAGCTCAGGACATCGCCTCGAGGCTGACTCGCAGCTTCCGGGCTGGACCCGCAAGCACCTCGTCGGCCACGTCGCCGCCAACGCCGATGCCCTCGGCAACCTGATCTCCTGGGCGGAGACCGGCGTGGAGAAGCGGATGTACGCCTCCACCGAGCAGCGCAACGCCGACATCGAGGCGGCGGCGACGCGTCCGGCCGAGGAGCTCCGGGAGTGGTATCTCCGCAGCGCCCGCGAGCTCGACGCGGCCATGGACCGGCTGACCGCCGAGCAGTGGGAGCACGAGGTGATCACCGCACAGCTCGTCACCCGCCCGGCCCGCGACGTGCCGTGGATGCGCGCCCGGGAGGTCTTCATCCACGCTGTCGACCTCGGCGTCGGGATCACCTTCGCCGACCTTCCCGACGACTTCCTGCTCGTCCTCGCCGGCGAGATCCGTACGAAGCGGGGGCTCTCCGACGATGACCTGCGCGGTGTCTCGGGCACGCTGCCCGAGGTCGCCGCCTGGCTCGCCGGGCGACCGCACGGCCTCGTCGACGCACCGGAGCTCGGGCCGTGGTTGTGATCTGCTGTGGGGGGGGTAGTCCAGGGAGTTTCTGTCTATTACTAGCGAGTGGACCGACGGAAACTCCCTGGACTACCACCTCATCCGCGTGTCGGCCGACCCCGAGGGACGCTGTCCGGCGGTGCGCGGGCTCGAGGTCAGCGTTCAGCCCCAGCGGGCCAGCTTGTCCGGGTTGAGGACGATCCAGACGTCGGTGACCCGGCCACCGGCGACCCGGAGGTTGGCCACGCCTCGGTGAGCGCCGTCCTCGATGAGCGTGAATCCGAGGCCGTCGGCGGTGGCCTCGGTGCGGATCCTCCAGGTCGGCCGCTTCGTGAGCACACCGAGCAGGAACCGGGCGACCTTCTCCGGCCCTTCGATCGGGTTGCGGGCCGCACTGACCCGGCCACCGCCGTCGGAGCGGAGCGTGACCGACGGGTCCAGCAGCGTCACCAGCCGGCCGAGGTCTCCGCCGGCGGTGGCCGAGACGAAGGCGCGGACGACGTCGTCGTGCTCAGGAAGCGGCGCGACGTCGTCGCGCTGCTGGGCGACCCGGCGTCGTGCCGAGGCGGCGAGCTGCCGCACCGCGGCCGGGGAGCGTCCGACCACCTCGGCGACGTCGCCGAACGGGACGGCGAAGATGTCGTGGAGCACGAATGCCACCCGCTCGGCGGGGGTCATCGCGTCGAGCACGACCAGCAGCGCGGTGCTCACCGTGTCGTCCAGGGTCGCGCGGTCGGCCGGATCCTCCGGCGAGGCGAGGAAGCCCGGCCGGACCGGCTCGGGCAGCCAGGGCCCGACGTACCTCTCCCGGCGGGCTCTTGCCGACTTGAGTACGTCGAGGCAGATCCGGCTGGTGACGCGGCTCAGCCAGCCTGAGGGGTTGTCGATAGCCGCCCGCTCGTCGTCGGAGAGGCGATACCAGCGCAGGTAGGTCTCCTGGACCGCGTCCTCGGCCTCCTCGAGCGTCCCGAGCAGTCGGTAGGCGAGCGCGATCAGGCGACGGCGCTCGATCATCACCTCGCCCAGGTCGTCCATGTCAGGCATCGTGGCATCTCCTCCGGGTTCACCCAGTGTGACGAGCCGAACAGTGCGAATGTGAGGCCGTGACCTCACATTCGTCTCGGACGCCTCGTCAAGCAGTGTGAATGCCCGCGCTGTGGCGGGCCAGACCCGAAGGACCCCGATGCTCGCCAACGTCAACGTGACCAAGCTGTTCCCGGCTGCGTACAAGGCCCAGATGGCGGTGGAGGAGGCGGTCGAGGAGGCCATCACCGTCGCCGGCGTCGACCGGCTCACCGTCGACCTCGTCAAGCTCCGTGCCTCGCAGATCAACGGCTGCGCGTTCTGCCTACGGATGCACACCCAGGACGCACTCAAGAACGGCGAGACCACCGACCGCCTCGCCCTCGTCGCCGCCTGGTGGGAGTCGCAGTACTTCACCCCTGAGGAGCAGGCCGCCCTCACCATCGCCGAGCAGATCACCCGCATCGGCGACCTGCACACCGCCGCCGCCCCCAAGGTGGATGTCGAGAGCATCCTCGACGCCAAGCAGATCGCCGCACTCACCTGGGTCGCGATCGCCATCAACGCCTGGAACCGCATCGCGATCTCCAGCCACTACCCCGTCGCCCCCTGACGAGCGACGAGATCGGGCCCGGACGCGGTGGCGTCCGGGCCCGATGTGTATCTCAGGCGTCACAGGTACGCGGGGACGACTCCAACACCGTCCGGGCGAGCTCCCTGGCCAGCCGGACGGCTTCCGGGTGTGAGTCGAGCTGGGCGTTGGCCACGGCTCCGTCATAGAGCAGCCGCAGCCGGTCGGCGACCGCGGCCGGGTCGTCGTAGCCGGCCTCGACCGCCAGCGAGAGCAGCATCTCCCGCAGCCAGCCGCGGAAGGCCTTCAGCGCGGCCAGCTCCGCGCTGCCTGCCGCTGCCTCGACGCTCGCGTTGGCGAACGGACAGCCCCGATAGGTCGGAAGATGCGCCACCTCGTCGAGAGCGTCGAAGGTCGCGAGGAGCTTCTCGACCGGATCGGACACGGCATCCTGATGGTGCTCCGTGCGCTCGCGTCGGCGCTGATGGCGCCCTTCGAGGTAGGCAGCGACCAGCGCGTCCTTGCCTGAGAAGTTGTAGAACAACGACCCCTTCGCGACGCCGGCCTCCTCGATGATCCTGTCGATGCCGACCGCGTGCACGCCCTCTGCGTAGAACAGACGGTCGGCCGTCTCCAGCAGACGCTGCCGTGCGGATGGCCTCTTCGTGCTCATGGAAGAAGAATATCAGACAAGTCTGTCTAAACGGCTTGACTTGCTTGGACAGATCTGTCTAAATGTATCCATGAAGTTAGACCGATCTGTCTAAGGAGCCTCTGATGTCACGCACCCTCAGCCCTACGGCGGCATTCGCCGGGCTCGCCGCGATCTTCGCGGCCTTCTTCTTCGCGGCCGGCGCCCCGACGCCGCTGCTGGCCGTGCGCCAGCAGGAGTGGGGGTTCTCGGCCGGCACCCTGACCTTCGCCTTCTCGGTCTACGCCCTCGGCCTGCTCGTTGCGCTCCTGGTCGGTGGCTCCCTGTCCGACCATCTCGGCCGCCAGCCGGTCCTCATCACGGCCCTGGCCGGGGAGCTGATCTCGATGGTCGCCTTCCTCGCCGCCCCCGACATCGGCTGGGTCATCGTCGCCCGTGCGATCCAGGGTCTGGCGACCGGCCTCGCCACGAGCGCTTTCAGCGCAGCGATCGTCGAGCACGCGCCCGCCCAGATGAAGATGCTCGCCGGCGGGCTCGCAGCGGCCTCGGTCGCCGGCGGTCTCGCCCTCGGCGCGCTCGCGACCGGTGCCGCGGTGCAGCTCGTCCCCGAGGCCAACACCCTGGTGTTCGGCACGCTCTCCGTGGTGATGGTGCTGGCGATGGTCTTCGTCGTGCTCACCAGCGAGACCTCCGACCCGCGACCGGGCGCCTGGCAGTCGTTGACACCCCGGATCAGCGTGCCCGGCAACATCCGGACCGAGTTCTTGGCCGGGATTCCCGTCCACGTCGCAGCCTGGATGACCCCGGCTTTCTTCCTCGGACTCTCACCGTCGGTGCTGCGTCTCCAGTTCGGACTGGATGGCGGTCTGGTGACCGGGTTCACCGCCTTCCTCGGACCGTTCGTCGCAGCGATCGCCAGCTTCTACTTCGCCCGGCATCCCGCCCGCCGGAGCACGATCGCGGGAAAGGTGCTCGTGCTCATCGGCATGGTCGTCGTGGTCGCCGGCGTCCTCACGACGTCGCTCCCGATCCTCTGGCTCGGGGCCGTCCTCGGGGGGCTCGGGTTCGGCGGGGCCTTCGGAGGCCAGCTCCGCCTCGTCGTCCCACACATCCGGCCCCAGGAACGAGCCGGCGTCTTCGCCGGGATCTACACCGTCGCGTACCTCTCCTTCGGCGTTCCCGTGATCATCGCCGGCCAGCTCGCTCAGCGATGGGGCCTGATCCCGACCTTCGAGCTGTACGCCGGAGTCCTCATCGCCGTCGCCGCGCTCGCGATCGTCGTCCAGGCCGGCCTCGGCCGCCGCGCGTCCACCCGGACCGCAGCCGTAGGAGCCTGAGCGACCCACATACCTCCCTGGCGACCGCCAGGGATCGGAAGAGAAAGAGAACCATCGATGACCAGCAAGAGCTACACGGCCGTCGTCACCACGGTCGGCGAGGGCCGCAACGGAGGCCGGAGCACCACCCCCGACGGCAACCTCGACGTCCTGCACGCCTACCCCGTCGAGCTGGGCGGCAACGGCGCCGGCACCAACCCGGAGCAGCTCCTGGGCGCCGGATGGTCCGCGTGCTTCCGCGGTGCACTCGGCAAGGCCGCCGCCGACCGTCAGATCCGGCTCGGTGACACCGAGGTCACCGCCGAGATCACCGTGACCGCAGACGACGGGGACCACAACCTGAGCGCGGTCCTCCGGGCTTCGGCGACCGGCGTCGACCACGTCACGCTGCGGGCGCTCATGGAGGTCGCGCACACCCTGTGCCCGTACTCGAAAGCCACCGCCGGCAACATCCCGGTGGAGCTGATCGCGGCTTAGACCGAGTGGTCCGGGGCGTTCTGGTCCACTACCTGCGGGTAGAAGGACGGGAACGTCCCGGACCGTCTTCTCAGCGGCTGCTGTCGCGGCCGAGCAGGTAGCCGACCGCCAGCGCGACGACCGCCAGGGCCACCGGATAGCTCCGCAAGAAGCCCCCGATGACCACGTCGGCCATGAACCCGAGCAGCTCGAGGACCACCCAGATGGCCACCACGGCCCCGGCGACGACGAGGACCTTCCACCTGGTCTCCATCTATTGGCCCACGTAGTCGGAGGCGTACGTGGTCGGGCGAGGAGACATGGGGGATCCTTTGTGCGGAGCGCGAGGGGCCGAGAGAGCGCCCACCCGTTGACGCATCGCAGAAAGTAGCAGCGGCGGCGGGGACGTAGGAGAGAATTGCGGAACCGCGGGGGAACGCTTCTCCCACGGATTCTTCACTCGGGCAGGGGACCGATGACGACACCGACACCACCACCGCCGCCGGACGGGTACGGGGCGATGCCACCTGCGCCGAATCTCCAGCCCGGGCCGCCGCAGGCCGGCTGGCCGCCGAACGAAAGTCCGCTCGGCACGGGAGGGCCACCTCCGCCGCAGAAGCCTCACAACCCGTGGCCGATCGTCATCGGGCTCGGGGCGATCGCGGGCGTGCTGATCATCGGCGTGATCATCACCGCGGCGATCGTCATCCTCCGAGGTGAGGAGGACCCGACCGGAGGGCCGGGGCCGGTAACGGTCACCGCGACCCCGACCACGTCGCCGGATCCGTCCTCCGCTGCCCCCGCTCCGGGCGGGCTGGCCGCGGACCTCTTCGAGGGTGACTGGAGGTTCAAGCTCGGCGACGTGAGCATGACCGCGACGTACGTGGCCTCCCAGGACTACCCCGACTGCGGGCCGATCGCGTCGGCTGCCCTGGACCGGAAGGGCTGCCGCTACGCCGCGATGGGGATCCACGACGCCGAGGGCGGCAAGCTGCGGATGCTCCGGGTCATCTACGTCTTCGACAGCGAGGCGAAGGCGACGGCGGCCGCGGAGTCGGTCGAGGAGACCGACATCGATCTGCCCACCGGGAGCCTCATCGAGGACGACGTGGTCGGGAAATGGGTCGCCAAGGACTCCTCCAAGGCGGTCGTCGTCGGCTTCGTGACCGCGCGGAAGGGGGTGTCGGAGACGACCGTCGACGACTACCTCCACTACGGCACCGCCGACATCGCGGGCGCTCTGATCTTCATGGACCTGTAGGCGCCACGCGACGTCACACGCGGAACGTCACTGAACCGTCCGGTCGGTGCCTGGACCGCCAGCGAGATAGTCCGTGCCCGATCCTCCGTAGAGGCGGTCGGCGCCATCGTTGCCATAGATCCGGTCGTTGCCGGCTTCGCCGTAGAGCACGTCGTTGCCGCCGGCCCCGTAGATCTGGTCGCTGCCGGCGCCACCCCAGATCGCGTTGGCGCCGGAACCGCCCTTGAGTACGTCGGCCCTCGAGGTGCCGCTGAGCCGCTCGACCCCACGCAACGCGTCGCGTCCGGCTCCGGTGGACTGCGGCGCCGTCGTCGCCAGCGAGACCGTGACGCGGGTGGGGCTGTCGTAGTAGGAGACCCGGTCGACGCCGCTGCCGGCGTCGACGACGTCGCTGCCTCCTCGGGGAACGACCACGTCGTTGCCCGCGCCGGCGTAGATCGTGTTGTTGCCGTTGTTCCCGTAGAGGGTGTCGGAGTAGCTGCTGCCGGTGAGGTTCTCGAACTCCGTGATGGTCTTGTAGCCCGCCCCGACGGTGTTCTGCTGGGAGGTCGCCAGCAGCGAGACCTTGACCGGCTTGGCGATGTTCGAGAAAGCGATCCGGTCGGTGCCGGTGCCACCGCGTACGCGGTCGACCCCCGTCCCCGGCAGGACGACGTCGTTGCCGCTGTCAGTGCCGATGTTGTCGTTGCCGGCGCCGCCGTCGACGAGGTCGTTGCCGCCGCCACCGAAGAGCCCATCCATACCGGTGCCGCCGACGAGGGTGTCGTGGCCGTCGAGCGACGTCAGCGAGTCGTTGCCCGTGCCGCCGTCGAGCCTGTCGTTACCGGCGCCGCCGCTGAGCATGTCGTTGCCGCCGTCGCCCCGCATCACGTTGGGCCCGTCGCTGCCGTGGAGGTAGTCGTCACCTTCACCACCGGTCATCGTGCTCCCGGAACCGTCGGGCGCCCACAGCTCGTCGCCACCGATGCCGCCGTGCATGGTGTCTCTGCCACGACCGCCACGAAGAACGTCAGCACCGTCGCCACCCTCGAGGACGTTGTCGCCCTCGGTGTACGACTCGTCGAGGCTGTCGTTCCCCGCACCGCCGATCGAGCGGTCGTCGCCATCTCCACCGTCGACCTGGTCGTCGTCGGCGCCGCCGTCGAGGCGGTCGTTGCCGCCACTCCCGACCAGGTCGTCGAGACCCGGACCTCCGAGGAGCTGGTCGGCACCTTCCCCACCGAGGAGGTCGTCGTTCCCCGCGCCGCCATCGATGAGGTCCGCCCCGTTGCCACCCTGGAGATGGTCGACACCATCTCCACCGACGATCGTCTTCGGGTCGGACCCTCCAGCCATGATGCTGTCGTCGCCGGCACCGCCGTCGAGCAGATCCCTGCCGTGTTCACCACCGAGGCTGTCTCGACCGCCCTCGCCGTACGCTCGATCGTCACCTTCGGCGTCGATGATCCAGTCGTCTCCCGAGCCGGCGCAGATGACATCGTTCCCCTCCCAAGCGACGATGGTCTCAGCGGCGTCGGTGCCCAGGATGACGTCGTCGCCGGAGGTTGCCGACTCACCGGCAGCCAGGTCGACCGTGACCGCGAGCCCCTGACAGGTGCCGTCCGCCGCGGCGGGACTCGCCGACAGGGCGAGGGCGGCGGCGGGGGCGATGAGAAGGCCACTGACTGCGTACGTTGCCAGGCGATGACGCATGGGGGACTCCCGTCCGAGTAGGTGGATTCGCACACCTCCCGAAAGGCGCAAAGCGCGAAGGTAGCAACGTTCTGCGCATTCCGCACCGCCAATTCGGCGTCGCGCGCTCACCGGGTTACCTGGTCGTTCATCTGGGGTTTCGCGGTATTCGAACGCGTTTGGCCGTGCGCACACTGCCCGCCCATACCGTCAGTAGGCGTGTCCCCCACACTGATCTCCTCGGGTCCAGGTCGGGCAGCGTTGTTGCGCGCCGTCGTGCCCGCGGTCGCGTTGTGCGGCGTCCTCGGCGCCGCTCTGAGCTTCGTGGTCCCGACGACGGCGGCCGCCGGCCCGACCGTCGAGGTCACCCGGGCGGCACCGGTTCAGCCGGGCTTCCAGCGTTTCGCCTGGCTCAACGCCTGGGCCGACCACCACACCGCTCCCGGAGGTGCTGCCGCCGGGCGGCTCGACGGCGTGCCTCGGATGCGGATCGTCGTGGGGCACCTGCGGCGTACGGCTGTCGACTTCGGTGTCCTGGCCGAGGTGGAGGCGCCGCAGCGGGAGGCCTTCGAGTCCTTCGGACGGGAGTTCGCCCTGGTCTCGACGCCCGATGCCACCGACGACGCGGTCTTCTACCGCCGATCGGCGTTCCGGCTGGTCAGCAAGGACACGGTTGCCATGTACTACCGCCACGGCGCCCCCGTCAGCGCGCCCGTGGTGGTGCTGGAGGAGCGCTCCTCGGGTCAGCGCGTCGGGGTGCTTCCCGTACACTTCCCGGCGAGCATCCCCTCGGCCCCTCGTCAGAAGAGGTGGCGCGACCTCAACGCCGGGATCGTCAAGGACGTGGTCGCGCGCGCCGAGGTGCCGATGGTCGTCGCCGGTGACTTCAACCAGCGCAACGACATCCTGTGCGACCTGACCTCACCCGGGACCGGTCTGGTGAGCCCGCTCGGGAAGCACGAGGGCTGCGCCACGGGCCGCCGGGCGCCGATCGACCAGGCGTTCCTCAGCCCGTCGCTGCGTCCGGACCGCTACCAGGTCTACTCCGGTCCGTCGGCCCGCCGGGCCACCGACCATGGCGCGTTCTACCAGGTCAGGGTGCGGCTGTCCGGCCTCGCCTGACGCCTCGGCGGGTGCCTCGGCGGTCGCCTCAGAAGTACGTCCGGACCAGATCGGTCACGGTGTAGTCGAGGTCGACGACGGGGATCAGCCGCCACTTGTCGAACGCCGTGCACGGGTGCGAGATCCCGAAGCTGACCAGGTCGCCCGGCCGCAGGCCGGCGTCGGTGTGCAGGAAGGCGTGCTGGTCGCCCAGCTTCTCGACAGTGCCCTCCAGCTCCTCGGCACCGGCGGAGCCGTCGCGCCGTACCGTGAGCGGGATCGGCAGGCCGTTGTCGTAGGGCACGTCCCGCCGGCCCATACCCACGATGACCAGCCCGTCCTCGGGGGCCGAGACGACCTGGGCCCACACCTCGATGGCCGGGTCCAGACTCCCCGCGATGCGGTTGTAGGGCGTCGTGGCAGCGTAGAGGCCGTGGTCGTGGGTGAGGTAGGTCCCGCTGCGCAGCACCTTGCGAGGCGTCATCCCCTCGGGCCAGCCCGCGGACCAGCGCTCGGCGAGGAGGTCGAAGAACGCGCTCCCACCTGCGGAGACGATCGCATCGGCGCCGACGAGGCCCTCGGTGAACAAGGTCGAGGCGAGCTCCTCGAGCCGGTCGAAGTAGTCCCCGACCTCCTCGGTCGTCTCCAGTCCGCCCTCGTAGCCGGCCACACCTGCCAGGAGCACGCCGGGAGTCGAGTCCACCACCCGGGCGAGCTCGACGGCCTCCTTGACGGAGCGGCAGCCGGTGCGACCGCCGGGGAAGCCGAGGTCGATCAGCACCGCGAGCGGCCGGTCCTCGACGCCTACCAGGGCCGACGCCTCGGCCGCCGCCTCGACGCCCTCGATCGAGTCGACCCAGTGCAGGTGGAGGAACTCGGGGTCGGCCGCACGCTCGGAGGCCACCCAGCTCAGCGCGCTGTGGTCGAGGATCTCGTTGGCGACCAGGACGCGGCGTACGCCGGCGTGGCGGGCGACCAGCGCCTGGCTGGGCGAGGCGACCGTGATCGCCCAGGCGCCGGCGTCGAGCTGCCGCCGGTAGAGCGACGGCGCCATCGTGGTCTTACCGTGCGGGGCGAGCAGCAGTCCGTGCTCCTCTGCGAACCCCGCAAGGGTCGCGATGTTGTGCTCCAGCGCGTTCTTCCTGAGCACCATCACCGGCCAGGTGAACGAACCGTCGAAGAGGTTGCGGCCGGAGGTTGCGTACGCGGTGAGATCGACGGCCTCCCCCGGTTCCATGAAGCCCTTGTCCGCCCAGGTCACATGATCGTCCATCGGGACCGAACCTACCGACGGCCCGTCGGCCGGACACCGGGTTTCGAGAAAACTTGGAAATCTCCAGGGAGTCCCGGCGTCGCCTATCGTGACGCCCATGGCCAAGCGTGCCGCTCAGAGGGCGATGACTCGCCAGCTCTTGCTGGATGCAGCGATGGATCGGTTCGTCACGAGCGGCTACGCGGCCACGACGATCGATGAGATCGCCTCGGCGGCAGGCACCACCCGGGTGACTTTCTATGCCTACTTCCCCTCGAAGTCCGAGGTCATCAAGGCCTTGGTCGCCGAGCGTCTCGAGGACGAGCTGATCCAGCTCCGCTCCCCACAGGGCAGCTCGCTCGGCGGCCTCGCCGATGCGGTGGCGGCGGGCACCCGCGAGCAGCTCGGTGCCTGGATCCGGCAGGCCATGGCCCGGTGGCCGGGGGTGCGTCCGATCGTCACGATCGCCCGGGCCGCCCAGGCCGTCGATCCGGATCTCAGCCACATCGTCGACGCCTGGACGGACGAGACGATCGAGGACGTCGGCATGGGTCTGGACAGGGCGGACCGGTTCGACGCCGACAGCAGACGGCTGCGCGGCGCACTGGCGGTCGGTCAGCTCGACTATCTGTTCCAGCGCTGGACGGACGGGTTCTGGGGTGTCGAGCACGACCGCATGTGCGAGCTGGTCACCGAGAGCTGGTTCCAGCTGCTGGGCGAGTGACCCGGCAGGTCACAGGAAGGTCTGGCCCTCGCCGCGGTAGGTCGGTGCGACGGTGATGATCGAGTCGCCCTCGATCAGGTGGAGGGTGTCGAGCCGCTCGCAGACCTCGCCGGCCTTGGCATGGCGGAACCAGACCTTGTCGCCGATCGCGAGCTCGTCGGCGGCATGCCCGCGCAGCGGGGTCTGGACCTCCCCGGCGCCTTCGGTGCCGACGTACTCCAGGCCGAAGGGGTAGGTGGGGCTCGGGACCCGGTCGAGTCCCGGCGGGCCCGAGGCGATCCAGCCGCCACCGGCGACGGTGACGATGCCGGGCGCGGGACGGCGCACCACGCTCAGCCCGAAGTAGGCCGCCGGGTGAGGGGTGAAGCCGTCGTAGCGGTCGAAGAGGGTCGGGCCGTAGAGCCCGGACCCGGCCGCGATCTCGGTGACCGACGTGTCGGCCCTCGTGGACTCGATCGAGCCGGTGCCGCCGCCGTTGACGAACTCCAGATCGGTCAGAGAGCGTACGGCCGCGACGATCTTCCCGCGGCGCTCGGTGATCTCGGCGATGGAGGCCTTCTTCATCCGCCGGATCACGGGCACGGGCGGGTTGCCGCCGAGCGGGCGGTCGACGGTGCCGGCGACCTGGCCCTCGTAGGCCATCAGCCCGACCAGCTGGAAGTCAGGGTCCTCGGCGATGATCCGGGCCAGCGCTACGGCGTCCTCCGGGGTGCGGACCGGCGAGCGGCGGGCGCCGAGCCAGATGCGGCGCGCGACGACCAGTGCGGCGTCGAGATCGATGGCCACGCGTAAGGGGGCGGCCGGGGTGCCGATGGCGGCCTTGACCAGCGCCAACCCCTCGGCGCTGTCAACCATCAGCGTGATCCGGGCGAGCTTCTCCTCGTCCTTCGCGAGCGCGGCGAGCGCGGCCCGGTCGACGGTCGGGTAGCCGATCACGATGTCGTAGTGCGTCTCGGCCAGCCACAGCGCCTCGGGCAGCGTGAAGGCCAGGATCCCCTCGTATCCCTCCCGGGCCAGCACACGGTCGATCAGCGCCCGGCAGCGTACGGACTTGCTGGCGACTCGGATCGGGGTGCCGGCGGCTCGGCGCACGAGGTCGTCGGCGTTGGCGTCGAACGCCTCCAGGTCCACCGCCCCGACGGGTCCGTCGAGAGCGGCGGTCGCACGATCGAGCCGTTCGTGCTGCTGGGCCGAGAGATGGTGGGAGCGTTGAATAGAGGGCTTGACCACGACCCAAGTGTCTATGCCGCGCGCGGCGCCCGCGTCAACGGCAGATGACGAACTGTGCCGCCGGGCGGGCTGGCGTCGACGCCCGTGCTCAGATGAGACCTAGGTAGTCGCCGAGCATCCGCCGGAGGATCGCCAGCGCCTCGTCCTTGCTCAGTGGATCCTCCGCCGGCGTTCCGACACCGCGCGCCACCCGCACCAAGGCGCTCTCGATCGCCTCGGCCATCGCGGCGGGACGCGGTTCGCCGTGATCGGCGAGGGCAGCGACCAGTGGCTTCTGCAGGTCGGCGTGGAACGCCTCCATCGGCTCCTTGAGCATGCGCGGATCGGCGACCTCGGTCAGCGCGCTGGCGACGTCCTGCTCGGAGGAGGAGAACAGGTCGATGTTGGCGCAGACGTAGGCCCAGACCTTCTCCCCCGGCGTACCTGCTGATTCGACCCGGTCATGGACCTGACCCGCCCACTCCGGAAGGACGTCGTCGACGATCGCTGCCAGGAGCTCGGCGTTGGACGAGAAGTAGCGGTAGATGCTGGAACGGGCCATGCCGGCGCGCTCGGCGGTCGCGGCGAGGGTGGGTGCCGTCCGGGTCTCGCCGAGGATGGCCCGGGCACTGTCGAGCACGGCACGCAACTGCTGTTCGCGATGCGCTGCCACGGTCGGGGCGGTGATCCGGGGCACGGGCCATCCTCTCATCGGTCAGCAGGGTGCGGGCGCCCCCAGCCTGCCATCGATCATCTCGTGTACGCGATGGCAGTGGTGCAGCACCTCGTGATCATGGGTCACCATGATGGTCGCGACCCCCTGCGCCTTGGTCTCCGCGGCCAGCAACGCCACCACGTCCTGGCTGCGCTGTCGGTCCAGCGCCGCGGTCGGCTCGTCGACCAGCAGCACCTGCGGCCGGGTGACCAGGGCCCGAGCGATGCCGAGGCGCTGACGCTCACCGCCGGAGAGCTGGTGCGGACGGCGCTTGGCCTTGTGCGACATCCCGACCTCCTCGAGGAGCTCCATGGGCACCCGGGGGTCGCTGACCTTGCCGAAGGTGAGCGGCAGCCGGAGCTGGTCGACCGCCTTGAGGGCGGGGACCAGGTTGCTCGCCTGGAAGACGAACCCGATGCGGGTACGCCGAAGCTCGGTGAGCCGCCTGTCCGAGAGCCCGGAGAGGTCGGTGCCACCGACGGCGACGGTGCCCGAGGTGGGCCGGATGAGCCCGCCCGCGGCGGCGAGGAGACTGGACTTGCCGGCACCGGACGGCCCTACGATCGCCACGATCTCGCCCGGCGCGACCCGAAGGTCGACGTTGTCGAGGGCGGTGATCGTCTCGTCGCCGTCGCTGTGCCGCAGACTGACCTGGTCGAGGACGAGTGTGTGGTCGGTCATCGGTTCTCTCCCAGAGCGGTCAGCGGGTCGACCCGGACGATGAGTACGACGGCTGCGGCCGCGCCGAGCACACCGAGCGCGAGCAGCGAACCGGTGGCGGCCGCGATCGGCCCGGCCTCGAGGGCGAACGGCATCGGGGTCGTGGCGATGCCGGCGCCCATCGCCACGCCCAGCGCGACGCCCACGGCCGCCGAGACGACGAGCAGGATCACCGACTGGACCAGACTGTCGCGCAGGAGGTACCTCGTGCTCGCCCCGATCGCCCGCATCACCGAGATCTCGTTCTTGCGCTGGATGGTGAGGACGGTGAAGAAGGCTCCGACGACGAGAGCCGAGATCGCGTAGAGGAAGCCCTGGATCAGGCTCAGGGTCGAGGTCTCCGCGGTGTATCCGGGCGAGGCTCCGAACGACTCTTCCGCGGTCATCGAGGTGGTGCCGGCCGCCTTGTCCCCGGCGGCGAGGTCGACGCCGTCACCCACCACGGCGACGGCGGTGATCTCGTCGTAGACCCGGTCGGGCACCTGGTCGCCCTCACGGACACCGGCGCGGATCTCCTGCCAGGTGCGCAGCGGAAGATAGCCCACGTCGACGTGGCCGAAAGTGTGCTGATCGGCCATGACACCGACAACCCGGACCTCGGTGCCGGTCTGCTCGACGGTGACCACATCACCGACCTCGACCCCGTCCTCGGCGGCGGTGGCGCTGACGACGATCTCGTCGGGAGCCCCGGTCAGCGCGGTCCCCTCGGCGACCTCGGGAGCCAGGAAGGAGTCGAGCTCGATGCCGAAGAGAGCCAGGTCGATGTCGACGTCGCGGCTGGTCCGGCCGTTGACGAGGGTGTTTCCGAACGGGGCCGCTTCCTCGACACCGTCCCGCTCGGCCCAGACGTCGACCGCCTCGCTGCTGATGACGCTGCGCGAGAAGGCGGAGTCCTTCCCGATGTCCTCCTGAACGGCGAACGAGGTGGTCTTCATCCGCTGAAGACCGGAGACACCGTCGTTGACGAGGCCGACGGAGAGGCCGCTGAGCAGGACCATCAGGACCGCGATGAGCGCAACCACCGCTCCCATGATGGCGAACCGACCGCGCGCGAACACGATCTCACGCAGAGCTAAGAACACGGGTGACCCCCGACTTTTGGCGACAACATGTCGCGATGATAGCGACATGTTGTCGCCAAAATCCATACGCCGTCGCTCGACGCCGTTGACCGTCGGCTGCGGAGCCGACATCCTTGCCCGCGTGAGTCAGTGGCAGAACTGGGCGGGCAACCAGCACGCGGGATCGGTCGAGGTCGCCGTGCCACGCGACGAGGCAGAGCTCGCAGCGGTCGTGGTCGCTGCGACCGAGGCCGGCCGGAAGGTCAAGCCGATCGGCGCGGGCCACTCCTTCACCGCGATCGGCTCGCCGGTGGACGTCCAGGTCAGCCTCGACCGGATCTCCGGGATCGTGCGGGCCGACTCGACCACCGGGCTCGTGACGGTCCGCGGCGGCACCCGCCTCAAGGTGCTCAACCGTGCGCTCGAGGCGCTCGGGCTCTCGATGACCAACCTCGGCGACATCGAGGAGCAGTCGATCTCCGGCGCGATCTCGACCGGCACCCACGGCACGGGAGCCCGCTTCGGCGGCCTGGCGACCCAGGTACGCGGCCTCCGGCTGCTCCTCGCCGACGGCTCCGTCCTCTCGTGCTCACCGACGGAGAATCCCGAGGTCTTCGACCACGCTCGCGTGGGGCTCGGTGCGCTCGGGATCATCGTCGAGGTCACGCTGCAGACCGAGCCGCTGTTCGCGCTGAACGCGCGCGAGGGCAACGGCGAGCTCGCCGACGTGATGAGCGCCTTCGAGGAGCACGCCTCGGGCACCGACCACTTCGAGTTCTACTGGTTCCCGCACACCACCCGGGTGCTGACCAAGCAAAACACCCGGCTCCCGCTGCCGGAGACGCCGCTGGCACCGGTGGGCCGGGTCCGAGGCTGGTTCGACGACGAGCTGCTCTCCAACACCGCGTTCGGCGCGACTGTCGGGCTCGGGCTCCGCGTCCCCGGCCTGGTCAAGCCGCTGGCTCGGTTCGCCGCCTCCGCCCTCTCGCCGCGCGAGTTCACCGACATCTCCTACCGGGTCTTCACCTCGCAGCGGAAGGTGCGGTTCGTGGAGAGCGAGTACGCCGTCCCGCGGGCTGCCGGCATGGGGGTCCTCGCCTCGCTGCAGCGTGCCGTCGAGGCGTCCTCGTGGAACATCTCCTTCCCGGTCGAGGTGCGGGTCGCGGGCGCCGACGACATCCCGCTGTCGACCGGGTTCGAGCGCGAGAATGTCTACATCGCCATCCACACCGCCCCGACGTCGCCGTGGCGTGCGGAGTACTTCGCGGCCTTCGAGCGGATCGCCGGTGAGGCCGGCGGCCGCCCGCACTGGGGCAAGATGCACACGCTCTCCGCCGCCGACCTGGCCGAACGGTATCCGCGGTTCGGCGACTTCGTCGCGCTGCGCGACAAGCTCGACCCGTCGCGCACGTTGGGCAACGCCCACCTCGAGCAGGTCCTCGGCTCCTGACCGCCGAGCCGGCGCATCTTCACCGAAACCCTGCCGAGTCGGCCCGTCATGACGAGCCGACTCGGCGTCGTTCTTGGTCAGGATGCGCCGACTCGGCTTCATCTGGGCGTCTCCCGGGGGTCACCGGGCCGACCTAGCCTGACCCGATGCCAGAGCCCAGCCGCCCCCAGCGGATCGCCGAGATACACGGGCTGCGGGGGCTCGCGCTGGCGCTCGTGGTGGTCTTCCACCTCTTCGGCAACGGCCGCGTCTCCGGCGGTGTCGACGTCTTCCTGGCGCTCACCGGGTTCCTGGTGACCCGGTCGCTGGTCCGCCGGGTCGCGGCCTCCGAGCTGCGGCTGGCCGACCACTACGGACGTACGTTCCTCCGGCTCTCGGCCCCCACCCTGGTCGTGCTCGCGGGGACAGCGGTGCTGATGGTCGCGGTCATGCCTCGGGCGATGTGGGGCTCGACGCTGCGGGAGATCGCTGCGTCGGCGGCGTACGTCCTGAACTGGGAGATGATCCGGACGCAGCTCGCCTACGGGGCGGCCGGGCCGAGCGCGAGCCCGCTGCAGCACTTCTGGTCACTGGCGGTGCAGGGGCAGTTCCTGCTGGTCTGGCCGGTGGTCGTGGTGCTGGTCGGGTGGCTGGCGCGGGGTCGGTTGCGGCTCGTGCTGGCGCTCGTCGTGGCGGTGGGGGCGGTCGTCTCGTTCGTCTTCGCGTGGCGGCTCGGGATCTCCGACCAGCAGGTGGCGTACTTCCACACCGGGGCTCGCTTCTGGGAGCTCGGGGTGGGGGCCCTCCTCGCGCTCGGGCTCGACCATTTGCGTCCGCCGGACGCAATGCGCCCGGCGATCACCTGGCTCGGGCTGCTGCTGGTCGCGAGCTCGGGGTTCGTGCTCGACGGCGCGGCGCTCTTCCCCGGTCCGTGGGCACTGTGGCCGGTCGGCGGGGCGCTGTTGGTCGTGATCGGCTCCGGGTCGGCGGCGCGATGGGGGCCGCAGCGACTCCTCGCGGTGAGACCGCTGCGGTTCGTCGCGGACATCTCCTTCCCCCTCTATCTGTGGCACTGGCCGCTGCTCGTGGCCTGGCTGAGCTGGACGTACGCCACCCGGATCACCCTTCCCGCCGCCGTGGTCGTGCTCTCGGCCTCGGTGGCGCTGGCCTGGCTCACCCACCGCTACGTCGAGGTGCCGGTCACGCGCGCAGGGCGGTCCTTCGCCGGGCTCCGGCGGCTCGCGACCGTCCCGGTGGTGCTCGCGCTCGTCGCGGCCGGGACGCTCACCGGCGCCGCCGAGGTGGAGCGCCAGGACGCCGCGGCGAGGCAGGCGGCGATCGAGGCGGCGAAGAGGTACGCCGGCTGCATCGGTGCCGCCACCCTGGACCCGGCAACCACCGGCTGCGAGGCTCCGGGCCGGCTGCTCGACGCCAGTCTCGGCTACCAGGCGCCCGACGGGTCGGACTGCTGGTCCAACAAGGAGCGGCCGGTGCGGTTCAAGGTGTGCACGCTCGGGCCTTCACGGGGCTATTCGCGCCGGCTCCTGGCGATCGGCGACTCGCACAACCACCAGCTCGTCCCCGCCTATCGCGAGATCGCCGAGCGTCGCGGCTGGCGCATCGACGTCGCCAGCCGTGCCGGCTGCCACTGGAACGCCCGGGACCGCGTGGGGTCACCGCGGACGACCGTCGACCTGTGCCAGGAGTGGAAGTCGCAGCTCGCCGCCCATCTGGAGGCGGAGCCGGGGATCGACGCGTACGTCGTCATCCACTCCAGCCAGATCGCGGTCGAGGCTCGCGACGGCGAGACGCCCGGCGAGGCCCTCAGCAAGGGTCTCGCCGAGGCCTGGGCGAGCCGGCCCGACCCGGCGGTGCCGGTCATCGCGATCCGGGACAGCCCGATCTTCGAGGGCAGCACCACCCGGTTCGCGCGCGTCGTCCAGCCGTGCATCGACGACGCCGGACTCGACGCCGAGTCGACCTGTGCGCGCGACCGGGACGAGGCCGTACGCGACGACGGCACCGCCGGCGCCACCCGGCTCACGCCCAACGCCCATCGCATCGACCTCACCGACTACTTCTGCGAGGCCGAGACCTGCTCCCCTGTCGTCGGCAGCCTGCAGGTCTATCAGGACGGGTTCCACATCTCGCCGCTCTATGCCGCGACCCTCGCGCCCTATCTCGGCGACCGGATCGCGGCGATCCTGCACTGATCCGGCCGGGCTAGGCGACCGCCGGCTCGGGCTCCTCCTCGCGGGGGAAGTGGGTCTCCTTGAAACGTACGGCCAGGATGACCGACGGGCGCATCGCGGCCGCGGCAGCGACGATGATGGCGCCGATGACGATCCAGCCCGCACCGCTGTAGAACTCGGGGTGCCAGCCCATCGCGAGGAAGGTGAACAGGGCCGGCGCCCAGGCGCCGCCGAGCTGGCGGCCGATGCCGGCGACGCCTTCGTACTCACCTCGTCTGGCCGGGTCCATGAGCTCTGCCTGGAAGGCCCAGCCGGCGGAGCCGATGGCCAGCTCGGCGCCGGTCACGGCCACGTGGCCGACCCAGACCAGGAAGATGGTGAGGATGCCGCGGGTGTCGTGTGTGACCAGCGTGATCGCGCAGGCGGCGACGAAGAACGCGCTGCTCCACCAGACGCGCCGCAGCGCGTCGCGGACGCTGTGGACGCCCTTCGAGGTGTAGGCCGGGAGGATGATGCACAGCACCGTGTTGGTCGCGAAGAGCCAGGCCAGCAGCCAGCGCGGCGAGTCGGTGTATTCGACCAGCCACAGCGGGATCACGGTGTGCAGCAGCACCTGGTTGGACCACAGCGTGCCGGTGAAGGTCGTCACCAGGAGCCAGCCGACGTTGCGCAGCGCGCCCGGACCGGGCAGCTTCTCGACGACCTCGCCGGCCGCGCGGCGCTCCTCGTGCGGCGCCTTCGGCAGCCGGGTGATCCAGACCGAGTTGGCGATCCCGATCGCCAGCGCGAAGAACGGCACGCCCCACTTCAGCACCGTGTCGGTGTCCAGCGCGAGCGCGACACCGGCGATCAGGGCGCCGATGGTGAAGCCGAGGTTGAGGCTGGAGTACATGAACGCCTGCGTCTCGACCCGCTCCCTGTCGGGGAGGACGTCGAGGACGTACGCATTGCGGCCGGCGCCGCCGGCGTTGTTGACCACCTCGAAGACGACGATGACGGCGAGGTAGGCCCAGAAGCCGTGGATGAACGGCATCGTCGCGAACATCAGCGCGCTGATCAGGGCGCTGATGGACCAGATCCGCTTCGGGCCGATGACGTCGGCCAGCCGGCCCATCGGGTAGGCGGTGAGGAAGCTCGCGATCCCGGCGACCGTCAGTCCCACACCGATCTGGGCCGGGCTCAGGCCCACGAACGCGACCAGGTAGAACGCGGCCGCGGTGTTGAACGTCCCGTCCCCCGCCGCGAAGAGCAGCGACTGCGTCGCCAGACGCTTCGACAACGGCGTCGGCGGGATCAGGTTGTTCAGAAAACCGGGCAAT
The DNA here is from genome assembly GCF_042798275.1 of Nocardioides sp. NPDC057767. NCBI lineage: Bacteria > Bacillati > Actinomycetota > Actinomycetes > Propionibacteriales > Nocardioidaceae > Nocardioides > Nocardioides sp. NPDC057767. Next base: position 26,346 of record NZ_JBHVKJ010000013.1, read on the forward strand.
ACGGGCACCCGCATATTCCATCACCGCTACCGGACGGGAAGCATCCGGTTTATCGCCGAGAGGGCGGCCCGTCGGGCGAGACGTCAGGCGCGTCGGCCGAAGCGTCAGGCGCGTCGGCCGAGACGTCAGGCGCGTCGGCCGAGACGTCAGGCGCGTCGGCCGACGTACGTGACGCCTCGGCTCAGGGGCGGCGAGACGCGAGGGCGTCGACGGCGTCTCGGGCGGTGGCGGCGATGGCGAGGTCGACGTCGTTCTGGATGCGCGCAGTGCGGTCGGAGTCGGTGAGTACGGCGATGGCGACCCGGCCGCCGGGGTGGGTGACGACGGCGATCTCGTGCCGCAGGGTGAGGAACCCGCCGGTCTTGCCGGCGAGGTGGATGTCGTCGGCGAGCAGGTCCGCGGCGATCCGGTGGGTGAAGACCTGCTTGCCCATCAGGCGTCGCACCATCTCGGTCGCCTCGGGCTTGGCGATCTCGTCCCGCCAGACGCGCTCGAGCAGGTCGACGCAGGCGCGCGGAGAGCCGATCGTGGCGCGCTCGACGTCGAGCGAGTCGATGACATGCCGTCCGCCCGGCCGCCGTCCCTCGACCGCGAGCTGGGTGGCGAGGCCGAAGTCGGGGCCGGCGACGCGGGTGGCGTAGTCGTACATCGGCTGCATCCGGTGCCGCACGCGCAGCCCCTCGACACCCCATTCGGCGAGCTGTTCGTCGACCTCCCGCGGCGCGACGAGGCCGAAGAGAGCATCGGCGGCGGCGTTGTCGCTGAGGCCGAGCATCATCAGCATCAGGTCGGCGACGGAACAGGTCGCGTCGTGGGTGAAGGCGGAGATGCCGTACGGCCCGTAGCTCCGCTCCGCCGCGGGCAGCGTCACCATCGTGGCGCCGTCGATCTCGCCGCGGGCGATCCGGTCCGCGACGACCAGGGCCAGCGGCACCTTGGCCACCGAGGCCAGCGGCATCGGCCGGTCGACGCCGACCCCGACCTCGATGCCGGTGTCGATGTCTCGGGCCAGGAGGGCGGCCCGGACGTGGAGGTCCCGGAAGCGCTCGGCGGCGACCTCGGCGAGATCGATCAGACCTCGGTCGCTGCCGACCAGCGGGCTCACTCGGCACCTGCTTCGGCGACGCCGATGCTCGCACCGATCAGGGCGAGCGCCTGTTCCCGCACCGGGCCGGCGGCCAGCGGTCCGGGCACCGGCGGCTGCTCCACCAGCCGGTGACCGCGGCGTACCGGGTCGGCGAAGGGCGACCAGCTCAGCCCGTACGTCACCGCCTCGTGCCGCGCGCAGATCAGAGTGCCGCGTCGCGCCAGGGTCTCGGCCACCGCGAGCGAGTGCGGCGCGCGGCGCAGGGTGGCCGGTCCGATGCCCGCCCGGTCCGCCTGTCGTCGCAGGCGGCCGTCGGGTTCGTCCAGGTCCCGCGGGAGGGCCAGCACCTGCGTACGTCCTCGTCCTCCGGCTCGACGGGGTCGGAGTGCGCTGAGGGACACCGGCCCAGGTGTGGCGCCGGGAGCGGTCGCGGCGCCGAGCGGCGTGACCCAGGTGGCCACGTCGGGATCGCACGCCTCGACCGTCCAGGCCGCCGACTCGGTGGTCTCGTCGGCCGAGGTCGCGAGGCGTACGTCGACGGCCGCCCCCTCCAGCAGCGCGACCAACCGGGCCAGCGGCGCTGGGTCGCAGCCGGACGGCACGGCGACCGCGAAGGGCTCCCGATCCTGGCGGCGGATGCTCTGCAGCAGATGGTCGGCCTGGTCGATCAGGTGCCGGGCCCGCGGCAGCAGCGCCGCACCGGCCGGGGTGAGCGCGATCTGGCGCCGGCTGCGGTCGAGGAGCTCCACCCCGAGTTCCCGCTCGAGCGCACGCAGGCGACGACTGAGGAGCGGCTGGTCCACGCCGAGCTCCAGGGCGGCCTCGGAGACGCTCATCTCGTCGGCGACCGCGGTGAAGCCGCGCAGGTGAAGCAGTAGGTCCACGCGTACAGGATGGCTGATCGCCTCCACCTCGTCCCATGTCGGCGATGCATACGTCCATGCGTGATCGTCCTTGGACGCCGTCGCGACGGCGGGGTCACGATGCCTGCATGACTCACCCGATCCTCAGCCGCCGCACCCTCCTGGGCGGAGCCGCGACAGCGGCCGCCGTCGCCGCGACCGGAGCCGGCAGCTCCGTGGCGTACGCCGCCGACAGCCCTTCGATCGCCGCCCTGGAGCAGAAGCACCAGCGTCACCTCGGCGTCTGGGCGAAGAACATGCGCACCGGACGCGTCATCGAGCACCGTGCCGACGAGCGCTTCCCGATGCTGTCGACCTTCAAGACGCTGCTCGTGGCGGCGATCCTGCGCGACCTGCCGGCACGTACGCTCCAGCAGCGTCTGACCTGGGACGCGACCGATGTCGTCGTGAACTCACCCGTCACCTCGCTCACGGTTCGCAACGGACTCACCGTCGCGCAGCTCGCCGAGGCGACGATGACGCGGTCCGACAACACCGCGGCCAACGAGCTGCTCCACCTGATCGGTGGCCCCTCCGGGGTCACCCGGTTTGCCCGCTCGCTCGGCGACACCGTCAGCCGGCTCGACCGCTGGGAGCCCGACCTCAACAGCGCGATCCCGGGCGACCCGCGCGACACCACCTCACCGCGCGCCGTCGCCGGCACCTACACGAAGCTGGTGCTCGGCGACGCCCTCGGCGGTGCGGGCCGGGATCAGCTGCTCACCTGGATGCTCGCCAACCAGTCGACCGTCACCCGGTTCGGTGCCGGTGTCCCGGCCGGCTGGCGGCTCGCCGACAAGACCGGCGGTGGCGACTATGCGACGCGCAACGACGTCGGCGTCACCTGGACCCCCGACGGCGCCCCGATCGTCATCGCCGCCCTCACCCGCTCCGACGACCCCGCCGCTACGCCGCTCGACGTCCCGCTCGCGGACATCGCGGCGACTGTGTGTGGGGAGCTCGGCTGACGGGCCGCGCGAGCTGTAACACGTCGTTCGTAGGTCTTCTCGCCCTATCAGGACGACCGGATAGTCCTACGAACGACGTGTTACACGTGCGGCGGTCGGCCCGAACCCAGCCCTCTCAGGCCCCGTAGACCGGCTCCGGCTCAGGCGCCTGCGCGAGCAGCTTGCGCAGGGCCGGCCCGACGTCGGCGGCGTCCCAGCGAGCCCCGGCGTCGGCGGAGGGGCCGTGGGCCCAGCCGTTCTCGACGGTGATCTGCGGGCCGTCGATCTCGATGACCCGGCCAGTGATGTCGCGAGCGTCCTCGGAGGCGAGCCAGGCGACAACCGGGGAGTTGTCCTCGGGCAGTGCCATCGCGGACGTGTCGAAGGCGCCCTCGGTCATCCGGGTCTTGGCCACCGGCGCGATCGCGTTCACGGTGACGCCGTAGCGAGCCATCTCGGCGGCGGCGACGAGGGTGAGCCCGGCGATCCCGGCCTTGGCGGCGGAGTAGGTGCCCTGTCCGATCGAGCCCTGGAGGCCGGCGCCGGAGGAGGTGTTGACGACCCGGGCCTCCCGCTGACGCCCGGCCTTCGACTCCGCCCGCCAGTACGCACCGGCGTGCCGCAGCGTGGCGAAGTGGCCCTTCAGGTGCACCCGGATGACCGCGTCCCACTCCTCCTCGGAGGTGTTGACGAGCATCCGGTCGCGTACGAAACCTGCGTTGTTGACGAGGATGTCCAGCCCACCGTACGTCTCGACCGCCTGTCGCACCATCGCCTCGGCAGCCGCGAAGTCCGCCACGTCAGCGGCGTTGGCAACCGCCTCCCCACCTGCAGAGACGATCTCGGCGACGACCTGGTCGGCGGGCGACTCGCCGGTGCCCTCCCCCGCCAGCGAGACCCCGAAGTCGTTGACGACCACCTTCGCGCCGTGGCGGGCGAGCTCGAGCGCATGCGCCCGGCCGATCCCCCGCCCCGCTCCGGTGACGATCGCGATCCGGCCGTCCAACAGTCCGGTCATTGAGTGCTCCCTGCGTCGATGCGTACGTCGTCCTTGCCAGCTTGAACCAAGCAACTGCTAGGCTACCAAGCAATCGCTAGGTTAGGCAGTGCACATTCAAGGACGGACGCCATGGGCATCTCCACCGAGATCACCGACGAGCAGATCGCCGTCGTCACGATGAACCACCCGCCGGTGAACGCGCTGCCGGTGAAGGGCTGGTTCGAGGTCGCCGACGCGGTCACGACCGCCGCCGAGAGCGGCGCCCGGGTCGTGATCCTGCGCGCCGAGGGCAAGGGCTTCAACGCGGGCGTGGACATCAAGGAGATGCAGCAGATCGAAGGGTTCGAGGGCATCCTCGGCGCCAACCGCGGCTGCTACGCCGCCTTCAAGGCGATCTACGAGTGCCCGGTCCCGGTCATCGCCGCGGTCAACGGCTTCTGCCTCGGCGGCGGCGTCGGGCTGGTCGGCAACGCGGACACGATCGTGGCCAGCGACGACGCCTTCTTCGGGGTACCCGAGGTCGATCGCGGAGCCCTCGGAGCCGCCACCCACCTGAGCCGGTTGGTGCCGCAGCACATGCTGCGTACCCTCTACTTCACCGCGCAGACCATCACCTCCCAGCGCCTCCACGAGCTGGGGTCCGTCCACGCGGTCGTCCCGCGTGCGGATCTCGACGACAAGGCCCTCGAGATCGCCAGACAGATCGCGCAGAAGGACCCGCAGGTCATCCGCGCCGCCAAGGCCGCGCTCAACGGCATCGACCCGGTCGACGTGAACGCCTCCTACCGCTTCGAGCAGGGCTTCACCTACGAGCTCAACCTCGCCGGCGTCGCCGACGAGCGCCGCGACGCCTTCGTGAAGGACGGCCGATGACCACCGCGCCCACGTTCCGCACAAAGCTCACCGAGCTGACCGGCGTCGACCACCCGATCGTGCAGACCGGCATGGGCTGGGTCGCCGGCCCACGCCTGGTCTCGGCCACCGCCAACGCGGGCGCCCTCGGCATCCTGGCCTCGGCCACGATGACCCTCGACGAGCTCGAGAAGGCGATCGTCGAGGTCAAGGGGCGCACCGAGAAGCCGTTCGGCGTCAACCTGCGCGCCGACGCCTCGGACGCCCCCGCCCGCTGCCGGCTGCTCATCGACCACGGCGTGAAGGTCGCGAGCTTCGCCCTCGCACCCAAACCCGAGCTGATCAGCAGGCTCAAGGAGCACGACATCGTCGTGATGCCGTCGATCGGGGCGGCCAAGCACGCCAAGAAGGTGGCGAGCTGGGGCGCCGACATGGTGATGATCCAGGGCGGCGAGGGCGGCGGCCACACCGGTGCCGTTCCGACCACCCTGCTCCTGCCGAGCGTCCTCGACGCCGTCGACATCCCCGTCGTCGCCGCGGGAGGGTTCTTCGACGGTCGCGGCCTCGCCGCGGCGATGGCCTACGGCGCGGCGGGCATCGGCATGGGCACGCGCTTCCTGCTCACCGCCGACTCCGCGGTCCCCGAGGACGTACGGAAGCGCTACCTGACCTTCGGCCTCGACGGGACCGTCGTCACCACGAAGGCCGACGGCATGCCGCACCGGCTGCTACGCACGGAGTTCATCGACACCCTCGAGAAGGAGGGCATCACCGCCAAGCTCGTTCGCACGCTCAAACGCACCCGGCAGTTCAAGGAGATGTCCGGACTGCCCTGGCGGACGCTCGTCAAGGACGGCCGCAACATGGTGCACGGCGGCGACCGCACCTGGGCCGAGGTCGTCCTGGCCGCCAACACACCGATGCTCCTCCGCGCCGGGCTCGTCGAGGGCGACACGAACGCAGGGATGCTCTCCAGCGGCCAGGTCGTCGGCCTCCTCGACGACCTCCCCACCTGCGAGGAGCTCGTCGACCGGATCATCGCCGGCGCCGCCGACCGCCTGAAACATCTGGACGCGACCCGCGCCTGAGCAGCACGCTTACGCCATGGTGATCGAGGCCCGCCCGGCAGAAATTTTCGAGGACGTACGCACCCTGGTCGGCCCCAAACGTGCCGACGCCAGCGTGTGCTGGTGCCTGAGCTACCGGATCCCGTCGACGGTCAACAACAAGATGCGCGGTCAGGAGCGCGGGGAGTTCGTGCGCAACCTGCTGGCCGACGGTCCGCTGGGCGTGCTCGCCTACGACGGCGACGAGCCGGTCGGCTGGGCGGCCGTCGCCCCGCGTGCGGACACCACCTTCGCCCGCAACCGGAAGATCCCCCACGTCGACGACCTGCCGGTGTGGTCGGTGTGGTGCATCCGGGTCCGGCCGGGCCACCGCGGCCAGGGCATCTCCCACACGCTCATCGAGGGTGCGGTCGAGTTCGCGCGCGACCGCGGCGCCCCCGCCATCGAGGCCTACCCGCTCGACAACCAGGGCGCGAAGGTCGACCTGACGATGGCGTACGCCGGGCTCCGCAAAAACTTCGAGGCGGCGGGCTTCACCTGGGCCGCCGACACGACCTCGGTCCTCGCGGGTCACCCACGCGTGCTGATGCGCCGTGACCTGACCTGACGACGCGGTTGACCACGATCGCTAGACTGACCTGCGTGAACACCGAGACGAGCCGCGTACGCATCGCGCTCGTCGCACTTTTCACGCTGATGCTCCCGGCGCTGATGAGCGTCGACCCCGAGCAGGCTCTGCTCACCATCGCCGTCTCGACCGCGCTCGCGGCCGTCGCGGTCGGATCGCTCCACGGCGTCAGCGCGTTCGCCCTGGTCAGGGCCCGTTCGTCGGTCCCTCCGGACGTCTCCGACGGACCGCACCATCTCGCTGCCCGGGTCACCGACCCGGTCTGCTCCCCGCGCCGCCCGCGCGCTCCTGAGCAGGTCTGACTCCTCGCCCACCGGCGAGCCCTCAGGCCTACCCACTCACCCTCAGGAGCACACCCATGTCCGTTCTCGCCCCGTTGTCGCACGCCCTCGCCGCCGTCCTCGCCGGCGCCCACCACGTCCTGGCCTCCGTCGGCCCCAACGTCAGCTGGCTGCTGGCCATCGCCGCCGTCGTGGTGCTGGTCAGGCTCGTCCTCCTGCCGCTGGCGATCCGCGGCGTACGCCACGCGCACGCCTCCGCCCGGGCCCGACCGCAGCTCCAGGCGCTGACGAAGAAGTACCAGAAGCAGGCCGCCAAGGGCAGCCCGAGCCAGGCCGACATGATGGCGATGATGGAGGAGCGCCGGAAGATCAACGAGGAGCACGGCGTACCCCGCTTCGCCATCCTCGCCGCCTTCGCCCAGCTGCCGATCTTCCTGGCGCTCTACCACCTGCTCTCCGACGTCAGCCGGAGCAACGCGGTCGGCGCGATGAACGCCTCGCTGGTCGACTCGCTGGGTGCCGCGACCTTCCTCGGCACACCGCTGACCGGCCACGGCTACCTCTCCGGCGACACCAGCCACCTGGTGATCACCCTCGGTCTCGCCGCGACCGCCGCCGCGGTCAGCTACCTCAGCCAGCGGCTGTGGGTGCTCCCCAACATGGTCCGCGCCGACATGCCCGAGTCGATGCTGCGGATCCAGGAGCTCATGCCCGTCATCTCCGCTGGCGGCATGCTCCTCGCCGGCAGCACCGTCCCGCTCGCCCTGCTCGTCTACTGGGTCGTCAGTGGCCTGTGGACCGCCGGCCAGGCGGCGGTCATCCACCGCTGGTTCCCCACCCCCGGCTCGCCGGCCGCCGAGCGTCGGACGCTCAGGCTGCAGCCAGCCTGACCCGGCTCGGTCAGGCCCATCCTCAGAGCCGCTCGATGATGGTGACGTTGGCCTGCCCGCCGCCCTCGCACATGGTCTGCAGGCCGTAGCGGCCGCCGGTGCGCTCGAGCTCGTTGAGGAGGGTCGTCATCAGCCGGGTTCCGGTGGCGCCGATGGGGTGGCCGAGGGCGATGCCGCCGCCGTTGACGTTGACCTTCTCGTGCGGGACGTCGAGCTCTTTCATCCACGCCAGGACGACGGAGGCGAAGGCCTCGTTGCACTCGAACAGGTCGATGTCATCGACCGTGAGGCCGGTCTTGGCGAGAGCGTGCCGGGTCGCCTCGATCGGGCCGGTGAGCATCCAGACCGGGTCGTCACCGCGGACCGAGAGGTGGTGGATCCGGGCTCGCGGGGTGAGGCCGAAGGTGCGTACGGCCTGGGCGGAGGCGACCAGCAGCGCCGAGGAGGCGTCACAGATCTGCGAGGCGACCGCCGCGGTGATCCGCCCGCCGGGAGCGAGCGGCTCCAGGGAGGCCATCTTCTCGAGGGACGTGTCGCGGGGGCACTGGTCCGTGTCGAGGTCGCCCACCGGCACGATCTCCCGGTCGAACCGCCCCTCCGCGATCGCGGTCTTGGCACGCTGATGGGAGGCCAGCGCGTAGGCCTCCATGTCCTCGCGCGAGATGTCCCACTTCTCCGCGATCATCTCGGCGGAGCGGAACTGCGAGACCTCCTGGTCGCCGTAGCGCTTCACCCAGCCGGGCGACTCGGCGAACGGGGTGGTGTAGCCATACTGCGCCCCCACCAGCATCGCCGCGGAGATCGGGATCGCCGACATGTTCTGCAGCCCGCCGGCGACGACGAGATCCTGCGTTTCCGACATCACTCCCTGCGCCGCGAAGTGCACCGCCTGCTGCGAGGAGCCGCACTGCCGGTCGATGGTGACGCCGGGTACGTGGTCGGGCAGCCCGGCCACCAGCCACGCGGTCCGCGCGACGTCACCGGCCTGGCCGCCGATGGTGTCGCAGCAGCCCATGATCACGTCGTCGACAGCCCCCGGGTCGATCCCGGTGCGGTCGACGAGCGCGGCCAGCGAGTGTGCGCCGAGATCGGCCGGATGGATGCCGGCGAGCGCCCCGCCTCGCTTCCCCACGGGAGTGCGAACCGCGTCGATGATGAATGCCTCAGGCATCAGTGATCCTCTCGATCAGGCGTGCTGGCTGGAGACGGACACGACCTCGCCGGTCATGTAGGACGAGTAGTCGCTGGCCAGGAAGACCATGACGTTGGCGACCTCCCAGGGCTCGGCGGCGCGGCCGAAGGCCTCGCGGCCCTTGAGCTCGACGAGCAGCTCGGGCGAGGTGACCTTCTCCAGGAACGGGTGCATCGCCAGGGACGGCGAGACCGCGTTGACCCGGATGCCGTGCGGGGCGAGGTCTGCGGCGGCCGAGCGGGTCAGCGCCATCACCCCGGCCTTGGCCGCGGCGTAGTGGGCCTGTCCCTCCTGTGCCCGCCAGCCGATCACGGAGGCGTTGTTGACGATCACGCCGCGCTTCCCCGCGGCCACGAACCGCTGCCCGACCGCTCGAATGCACCGGAACGTCCCGGTCAGGGTGATGTCGAGAACCTTCGACCACTGCTCGTCGGTCATCTCCAGCACCGACGCGGTGCCGCCGAGCCCGGCGTTGTTGATCATCACGTCGACGCCACCGAAAGGCTCGGCCGCGTCGAGCAGCGCCTGGACCTGGTCCTCCTGGGTGACGTCGCAGTTCACGGCCGTGATCCGGTCCTCTCCGAACTCCTCGGCCAGGGCGTCGCGCGACTCCTTGAGCCGCCGCTCGTGGGTGTCGGACATGACGACCGCCTTCGCACCCTCCTCGAGCACCTTCCGCACCACCGCCGCCCCGATCCCGGCGCCGGCGGCCGCGGTCACGACGACGACCCGGCCCTCCAGGAGCGAGTGGCCGGGGACGTACGCGGGGGTGGGCTGTTCGGGCTTCATGCACGGGCCTCTCGTGGCAGGCCGAGGACACGCTCGGCGATGATGTTCCGTTGGATCTCGTCCGAGCCGCCGTAGATCGTGTCGGCGCGGGAGAAGAGATAGAGGGACTGCAGCCGGTCGAGGGCGTAGTCCTCGCCGGTGGTCAGTCCGGCGAGGCCGACGACGTCCATCGCCAGCTCGCCGAGCTCGCGGTGCCACCGGGCCCAGAGCAGCTTCGAGACGCTCGCCTCGGGGCCCGAGGAGCCGGAGTCGTACGCCGAGAGCGTCCGCAGCGCGTGCAGCCGGAGCACCTCCAACCCGACATGGGCCTGGGCGAGTCTGGACGATATGGCGGGGTCGTCGATGGTGCCGTTGGAGCGGGCGGCCTCCTCGACCGTCTCCAGCTCGCGGGCGAAGCCGACCTGCTGGCCGATCGTGGAGACGCCCCGCTCGAACCCGAGGGTCGCCATCGCGACCTTCCAGCCGTCGCCGGGCTCGCCGACGACCAGGTCCGCCGCGGTGACCGCCCCGTCGAAGAAGACCTCGTTGAACTCGGAGGTGCCGGTGAGCTGCAGGATCGGCCTCACCTCGACGCCGGGCTGCGCCATCGGCACGAGCAGGTAGGACAGCCCGTGGTGGCGCTCGGAGCCGGGCGTCGTGCGGCACACCACGAAGCACCAGTCGGAGAGGTGGGCGTTCGACGTCCAGACCTTCTGCCCGTCGACGACCCACCGGTCGCCGTCGAGGCGTGCGCGGGTCCGCACGCCGGCCAGGTCGGAGCCGGCACCGGGCTCGGAGTAGCCCTGGCACCAGAGCTCTTCGACAGCCACGATCTTGGGCAGGAACCGCTCCTGCTGGGCCGGGGTGCCGTGCGCGATCAGGGTCGGCCCGAGCAGCTCCTCGCCGAGATGGTTCACGCGGGTCGGGGCATCCGCCCGGGCGTACTCCTCGTGGAAGATCACCTGCTGGAACAGCGGCAGGCCGCGCCCGCCGTGCTCCTCCGGCCAGCCGAGGCACGTCCACCCGTGCGAAGCCAGGTAGCGGTTCCACGCCAGTCGGCCCTCGTACGACTCGTGGTCGCGCCCGTTGCCGCCGGTGCCGCGCAGGGCGGCCCACTCGCCGGCCAGATGATCGGCCAGCCACTCGCGCACCTCGGCACGGAAGGCCTCGTCCTCGGCGGAGTAGGTCAGGTCCATGCCGGACAACCTACCAAACCAAGCACTTGTTTGGTAGCGTCTGCGGCATGAGTGAGGACGTCGTGACGTACGAGACCCACGGGCCCGTAGCGGTGGTGCGGCTGAACCGGCCCGAATACCGCAACGCCCAGAACTCGAAGGTGACCTACGCGCTCGACGAGGCGTTCACCCGAGCCACCAACGACGACGAGATCAAGGTGATCGTGCTCGGTGGCAACGGCAAGCACTTCTGCGCCGGCCATGACATCGGCACCCCGGGCCGTGACATCGACGAGAGCTTCGAGCGCAAGGCCGTGATGTGGTGGGACCACGTCGGCAAGGAGGGCGTCGACTCCCGCTTCGCGCGCGAGTCCGAGGTCTACCTGGGCATGTGCCGCCGCTGGCGCGAGCTGCCGAAGCCGACGATCGCGATGGTGCAGGGCGCCTGCATCGCGGGCGGCCTGATGCTGGCCTGGTCCTGCGACTTCATCGTCGCCTCCGACGACGCGTTCTTCTCCGACCCGGTGGTCAAGATGGGCATCCCGGGCGTCGAGTACTTCGCCCACCCGTGGGTCACCAACCCCCGCGCCGCCAAGGAGATGCTCTTCACCGGCGGCCGCTTCTCGGCCTCGCAGGCGGAGACCTGGGGCATGGTCAACCACGTCGTGCCCCGCGACGACCTCGAGACCGAGACCCTTGCACTCGCGGGACGGATCGCGGAGATGCCACGCCTCGGGCTGGCCCTGGCGAAGAAGGCGGTCAACCAGGCCGAGGACCTGATGGGGATGCGCGCCGGGATGGACTCGGTCTTCGGGCTTCACCACGCCGCGCACGCGCACAACGCCGAGGTCGGCAAGGACTCGCTCGCGGGGATGAACGCGAGGTCCATGAAGTCATGACGACGTTGGAGTTCACCGAGGCCGAGGAGGCCTTCCGGCTCGAGGCCCGTGAGTGGCTCGCCGCCAACAACCCCGGCCGGCTACCGTCGATGGACACCGCCGAGGGTGCCGCGGCGCACCGGGAGTGGGAGCGCACCCTGGCCTCCGGACGGTGGTCGGTGGTCGCCTGGCCGGAGACCTATGGCGGCCGGGACGCGTCGCTGACCGAGTGGGTCATCTTCGAGGAGGAGTACTACCTCTGCGGGGCCCCGACGCGCATCAGCCAGAACGGCATCGCGCTGCTCGCCCCGATCATCTTCGGCCACGGCACCGAGGCCCAGAAGGAGCGCTACCTGCGCGACATGACCGACGGCACCCTGGTCTGGGCGCAGGCGTGGTCCGAGCCGGAGGCCGGTTCCGACCTGGCCTCGCTCCGGGCGACCGCGACGCAGGTCGAGGGCGGCTGGAGGCTCAACGGGCAGAAGACCTGGAGCAGCCGGGCACCGTTCGCCGACCGCGGGTTCGGACTCTTCCGCTCGGATCCTTCCGCGGAGCGGCACCGGGGCCTGACGTACTTCCTCTTTCCGCTCGACGCCGACGGCGTCACGGTCCGGCCGATCGACCAGCTCGACGGTACGCCGGGTTTCGCGGAGATCTTCTTCGACGACGTCTTCGTGCCCGACGAGGACGTGCTCGGCGGGGTCGGCGACGGCTGGAAGGTCGCGATGTCGACGGCGGGCAACGAGCGAGGGCTGTCGCTGCGCTCGCCCGGGCGGTTCTGCGCGGCGGCGGGGCGGCTGGTCGAGCTGTATCGCTCGCATGGTCTCGACAAGCTCGAGGGTCTCGACAGGCTCGAAGGTCTCGACAGGCTCGACCACCTGGGCTCTGCGGTGGTCGACGCCTGGATCGGCGCGGAGGCCTATCGCCTCTACACCTGGGGCACCGTCACCCACGTCGAAGCCGGCGGCTCGGTCGGTGCCGAGGGCTCGATCAACAAGCTGTGGTGGTCCGAGCTCGACCTCTCGCTGCACGAGACCGCGCTCTCGCTGCTCGGCGCGGACGCCGAGCTCGCCGGTCCGTGGGTCGACGACTACCTCTTCTCACTGTCCGGCCCGATCTACGCCGGCACCAACCAGATCCAGCGCAACATCGTCGCCGAGCGCGTGCTCGGCCTGCCGAGGGGTGGCCAGAAGGGTGGGACACAGTGAGATTCGGACGTACGCCGGAGCAGCACGCCTTCTCCCAGGCGCTCGACGACCTCCTCGGTGCTGCCGACGTCCCGTCGGCCGCGCGCGCCTGGGCGGCCGGTGATCACTCGGCGGGGCTGAAGCTATGGCAACGACTCGCCGAGCTCGGCGTCACCGGACTGCTGGTGCCGGAGGAGGTCGGTGGCCTGGGCGCATCATCCGTAGACCTGACCGTCGCCTTCGAACGGCTCGGATTCCACGGCGTCCCTGGCCCATGGATCGAGTCGGTCGCCGTCGCGCCGGTGCTCGTCGCGGGCACTCCGCAGACGGATCTCCTCGGGCGCCTGGCCGCCGGCGAGGCCGTGGTGTCCGTGGCACCACCGCTCGCCTGGCTGGGAACAGAGCTGTCGTTGGCCGTGAAAGAAAAGTTTCTTTCACGGCCGACGCGGGCAGTCGACGCGGACATTGCCGAGCGGACGTACACCTCGGGCACCACCCTCCACCACGCGGTCGTGGGCGCCGAGCGGACATCGGTCGACCCGACTCGGCGGCTCTTCGAGGTCACGCCCGGCGAGGAGATCGCCACGATCGACCCGGCGCCGGCGTTCGACCTCGGCACGCTCGCCTGCGCGGCCCAGCTCCTCGGCGCGGGACTGAGGCTGCTCGGCGACTCGGTCGCGTACGCGAAGCAGCGGACGCAGTTCGGGCGCCCGATCGGTGAGTTCCAGGCGGTCAAGCATCTACTCGCCGACGTACGCGTCGCCCTGGACTTCGCCGCCCCGCTGGTGCACAACGCGGCCGTCGAGCTCGACGCCGGCACCCCGACGGCGGCCCGGGCGGTCTCGGCCGCGAAGGTCGCCGCCGGAGATGCGGCATACCTCGCCTCGCGCACCGCGCTCCAGGCCCACGGTGCGATCGGCTACACCCGCGAGTTCGACCTGAGCCTGTGGATCCTGAAGGTGCGCGCGCTGGTGGGTGCCTGGGGCACCCCTGCCGAGCACCGCGCGCGCATCCTCGAGTCGCTGGTGGTCGAGCCTGTCGAGACCACCCACCGAGGAGAGATATGAGGTTCGCGCTGACCGACGAGCAGTCCGACCTGGTCGCGACGGTGCACACGCTGATCGCCAAGCGCGCGGCGTCGATTGATCTGCGCGCGGCGATCGCGACGCCCGAGGGCTACGACACCGCTCTGTGGCAGACGCTGACCGAGCAGATCGGCGTGTCCGCACTGGCGGTCCCCGAGGCGTACGGCGGCGTCGGCTGCTCCTACATCGAGGCGCATCTCGTCCTCGAAGAGCTCGGCGCCACGCTCACACCGTCGCCGTTCGTCGGCACACTGTTGGCGACCCAGGTCCTGGCCGCCGCCGGGACCCCGGCCGCCGGTGAGCTGCTGGAGCGGATCGCCGCCGGGACCACGGCCGCCGTGGTGGTCCCCGGCCCCGACCTCGTCATCGACGCCGTCGGCGCGGAGATCCTCCTCGTGCTGCGCGGCGACCAGGTCCACGCGGTGGATCCGGCGGCAGCCACGGTCACGCCGACGCCCGCGCTGGACCCGACCTGGAGGTTCGCATCGGTCACGGTCGACGAGGCGGCCGGTGATCCGCTCGGGACGGTCGACCCGGCGTACGTCACCACCGTCGGCGCCACCATGATGACCGCCCTCCAGGCCGGCGCCGCACGCGAGGCGCTGGAGCGTACGGTCGCCTACCTCAAGGAACGCCACCAGTTCGGCCGCCCGCTCGGTTCGTTCCAGGCGCTCAAGCACCGCTGCGCCGACCTGCTGGTCCAGGTCGAGACCGCCCGGACGATGAGCTGGGCAGCGGCCTGGGAGCTGACCCAGCCGATCCCGGATCGACGTCTCATCCATGCCGCCAAGACCTGGTGCTCCGACGCGTTCTCGCAGGTCGCGGCCGAGATGATCCAGCTCCACGGTGGCGTGGCGATCACCTGGGAGCACGACGCCCACCTCTACTTCAAGCGCGCCCACGCCACCGCCCAGCTCTTCCGAGGAGAGACGTGAACAAGACCCCGCTCGACAAGACACTGCCCCTCGCCGAGGTCGCCGGCAAGCTCGAGTCCGGGATGACCATCGGCATCGGCGGCTGGGGCTCGCGCCGCAAGCCGATGGCGCTGGTCAAGGAGATCCTCCGCAGCGACATCACCGACCTGACCGTGGTCGCGTTCGGCGGCCCCGACGTGGGCCTGCTCGCCCGCGCCGGGAAGATCCGCAAGCTGGTCTACGGCTTCGTCAGCCTCGACTCGATCCCGCTCGACCCGAACTTCACCCGCGCCCGCGAGCGCGGCGAGATCCCGGAGACGAGCGAGTACGACGAGGGCATGTTCGTCGCCGGCCTGCGAGCAGGCGCCAACCGGCTCAGCTTCCAGCCCATCCGCGCCGGCCTCGGCAGCGACGTGATGGCGATGAACCCCGACCTCAAGACGGTGAAGTCGCCCTATGACGACGAGGAGTACGTCGCCGTCCCCGGCCTCCGCCTCGACGTCTCGCTCATCCACCTCAACCGCGCCGATGCGGCCGGCAACGGCCAGTACCTCGGCCCCGACCCCTACTTCGACGACCTCTTCGCGATGGCCGCCGACACCACGATCATGTCGGTGGAGCAGATCGTCTCCACCGATGACCTGACCGCCAAGGCCCCGCCACAGACCCTCCTGGTCCCGCGGATCTTCGTCGACCACGTCGTCGCGGCCCCCGGCGGAGCCCACTTCACCAGCTGCGATCCCGACTACGGCCGGGACGAGGAGTTCCAGAAGTCGTACGTGGCCGCGGCCAAGTCCGATTCCGCCGGCGACTGGACCGAGTTCGAGGAGCGCTACCTGTGACCACCCAGACCATCACTCGGGCCGACGTCTGCGTCGCCGCCGTCTCCGACGCCTTCAAGGGCTCCGGCGAGGTGCTCGCTCACGCCGTCGGGATCGTCCCGGCCATCGGCGTACGTCTGGCCAAGGCCACCCACACCCCCGAGCTCGCCCTCAGCGACGGCGAGGCGTTCATGATGGCAGAGGCTCCCCCGCTGCTGAAGACCGCGGCGGCCGGCGGCACCCCGGAGGCCTGGGTGCCGTTCCGCAGCATCTTCGACATCGTCGCCAGCGGCCGCCGGCACTCGATGATGGGCGCCAGCCAGATCGACCGCTACGGCAACCAGAACATCTCCTCGATCGGCGACTGGCGACAGCCGAAGCGCCAGCTGATCGGCGTACGCGGGGCGCCGGGCAACACCGTCAACCACCGTGTCGACTACTGGGTCGCCAAGCACTCCGCCCGGATCTTCGTCGACCGCGTCGACGTCGCCAGCGGCGTCGGCAACGACCGCGCCACCGGCACCGCCGGCCGCTTCCACGACCTCGGCGTCGTCGTCACCAACCTCGCCGTCTTCGGCTACGACGAGTCCGGCCTCATCAAGGTCGACTCGATCCACCCCGGCGTCACCCCCGAGGAGCTCCAGGAGGCCACCGGCTTCCCGATCGACGCCACCGACGCGCCCCTCACCCGCGAGCCCACGCCCGAGGAGCTCGAGATCATCGAGGCGGAAGACCCCAAGGGCCTCCGCTTCAAAGAGGTCCCCTGAGGCCCCGCCCGCCCCGCTGGTCGAGCCGCGAGGCCGCCCGCGGCCGAGCGTGTCGACCAGCGGATTCAGGCGAGGATGCCGGCGTGGAGCAGCTTCAGATACTGCTCCGAGAGCGTCTCGGGGGTGTGCCGCCCGCCGGGGCGATACCAGGAGACCGTGGACCAGACGCCGTCGCGGATGAACCGGTAGGTCAGCGCGGGGTCGAGCGAGGCCTGGAAGACGCCTGAGGCCTGGCCGGCCTCGATGACCTGGATCCACAGCGCCTCGTTGTCGCGGGAGCGCTCGGCGACGAACTCGAAGCCCTCGACGGTCGCCAGGAAGGACGCCTCGTTCTGGTAGAGCGCGACCGCGAGGCGCTCGTTGTGGATCGTCCGGAACGACTCCGCGATCAGCCCGTCCAGGTCTGCCTGAGGGTCGACGCCGGACTCGACGATCTCGGTGAACCGGGCGTTGAGCCCGTCGAGGAAGCCCGACAGCACCTCGGTCAGCATCGCCTCCTTGGAGCGGAAGTGATGGTAGAGCGAGCCCGAGAGGATCCCCGCGGCGTCCGCGATGTCGCGTACGGTCGTCTGGGAGAACCCCTTGGTCGCGAACATCTCGGCCGCCAGCGTGAGCAGCTCGGCCCGCCGCGACGACCCCGACGCCGTCCCCCGCCTTCTCGGCGCAACCCCCGTGTCAGTCATGGACGAAGTCTACCAAACAAGCAGTTGCTCAACTACGCTTGCCCGGGTGACCCCGCGCACGATCCCCGCCCTGCTCGAGAAGGCCAAGCAGACGTACGCCGACCACCCGGCGATCGTCGACGGCCCCACGACGCTCACCTACACCGAGCTCGCCGACGCGGCGGAGAAGGCCGCGCGTGCCTTCCTCGCCAAGGGCGTACGCAGCGGCGACCGCGTAGCGATCTGGGCGCCCAACCGCTGGGAGTTCCCGGTCGCGGTCCTCGGCGCGCAGACCATCGGGGCGGCCGTGGTGCCGCTGAACACGCGCTACCGGGGCCACGAGGCGCGCGAGATCCTGGAGCGGTCCCGCGCGACCGCACTGATCACCGTCAACGGCTTCCTCGGCACCGACTACATCAAGATGCTCCACGACGCCGGCCCGCTCCCAGAGCATCTGCTCACCATCGTCGACCTCGCGAGCGACTGGGACGACTTCCTCGCCGCGAGCGAAGAGACCTCCGACCAGCGTCTCGCGGACGCCACATCGACGGTCACCCCCGACACCCTCGCCGACCTGCTGTTCACCTCCGGCACGACCGGCAGGCCGAAGGGCGTGATGAGCGCCCAGCGCCAGACGATCGGGGTCGCCGACGTGTGGGCGCGCGGCGCCTCGCTCTCCCCCGAGGACCGCTACGCCATCGTCAACCCGTTCTTCCACGGCTTCGGCTACAAGGCGGGCTTCATCGCGGCGTTCACCGCGGGCAGCACGGTCTACCCGATCGCGACCTACGACCCGACGCAGGCGCTGCAGCTGATCCAGGACGAGCGGATCACCGTCCTCCCCGGCGCCCCCACGATCTTCACCACGCTCATCAACCACCCCGACCTCGCGACGTACGACATCTCGAGCCTGCGCTTCGCGATCGCCGGCGCCGCGAGCGTTCCCGAGAGCCTCTTCGCCGACATGCGCGACATCCTCGGGATCGACGAGGTCAAGGGCGCCTACGGCCTCACCGAGTGCATGGTCGCGACCACCACCCGCCCCGGGGAGGACCCGGAACACGTCGCCAAGGTGGTCGGTCCTGCGGTCGAGGGCCTCGAGATCCGCACCGTCACCGCGACCGGTGCGGACGCAGAGCCCGGTGAGGACGGCGAGGTCTGGATCCGCGGCGACAACGTCATGCTCGGTTACTTCGAGAACCCGGAGGCCACCGCCGAGGCGATCGACGCGGAAGGCTGGCTCCACACCGGCGACGTCGGCCACCTCGACGAGCACGGCTGCCTGAAGATCACCGACCGGATCAAGGACATGTTCACCGTCGGCGGCTTCAACGTCTATCCGGCCGAGGTCGAGAACACCCTCGCCGGCCACCCCGGCATCGTCGAAGCCGCGGTCATCGGCATCCCCGACGCCCGCCTGGGTCAGGTGGGGAAGGCCTTCGTCGTCGTACGCGACGCCCTGGACGCCGACACGATCGCGACCTGGCTCGAGGACCGCCTGGCCAACTACAAGCAGCCGCGGGTGTACGTGCTGGTCGACAGCCTTCCGCGCAACGCCAGCGGCAAGGTCCTGAAGACGGACCTTCGCGACTCCTCGATATAGGCAAGACACCCCACCCCGCGGGGGTATAGGTTTCCGGAGCCCGTCTTAACTTTCCCCCACGGAGGCTTCGATGCCCCGACGCGCCAAGATCGCGTCCATCTCCGGCACCACCCTCGTTCTCGGCGTGGCCGCAGTCGCGATCCCGCTGACGCTGAACTCCGCCACCGCCGAGCCGACCACGTCCGGCCCGCTGGCCGCGTTCGAGGCCGCGAACAGGGAGCCGTCCACCCTCCCCGCCGGTCCGGTGGAGTCGCACGTCGAGGAGGTCGCTCTGACGACATCGACCGGCAAAGCGACCGAGCACGCGACGAAGGTCGACAAGCCCCGCACCGACGTCATCAAGAGTGACCCGCAGGACGTCACCGGCTTCGGTGTCGTCGGCCTGACCTGGTCCGGCGAGGTCACCGAGGACGTACGCCCCGAGATCCGCACCCTGAAGGACGGCGTGTGGTCGTCGTGGAGCCCGCTGGTGGTCGACGTCGAGGACCACGGTCCGGACGCCGGCACCGCAGAGGCCAAGGGCGTCCGCCCGGGCACCGACGAGTTCCTGGCCGGGCACGTCGACCAGGTGCAGACCCGGATCATCGTCCCCGACGCCGCCGAGATCCCCGGCGACCTCGAGCTCGCGGTGATCGAGCCGGGCAAGCCCGAGGACACGGTCGAGGAGCTCCCCGAGATCGAGACCGACGAGGACAAGCCCCGGGCAACCAGCACCCACAAGGGCAGCAAGGACTCCGACCTCAACCTGGTCGCGTCCACCTACACCCCGAGCCCGACGATCTACAGCCGCGCGCAGTGGGGCGCCGACGAGACGATCCGCGAGCAGACGGCCCCGAGCTACCGCCAGATCCACGGCGGGTTCGTGCACCACGCGGCGGGCACCAACGACTACACCGAGGCCGACGTCCCCGGCATCATCCGGGGCATCTACACGCTCCACGTGGAAACCCGCGGCTACCGCGACATCGGCTACAACTTCTTCGTCGACAAGTTCGGCCGCATCTGGGAGGGCCGCCACGGCGGTGTCGCGCTGCCGGTCGAGGGCGCCCACACCAGCGGCTACAACTACGACAGCTTCGGTGCTTCGGCGCTCGGCTGCTTCGACACAGTCGAGGCCGGCTGCCCGGACCCCTCCGAGGCATCGACCAGCCAGAACGCGCCCACGGACGCGATGATCCAGGCGTACAGCGCCCTCTACGCGTGGAAGCTCAGCCTCCACGGTGTCACCGCCAACGCCACCAACGTGTCGCTGACCAAGACCGACGGCACCAAGACGGTTTTCCCGCACGCGATCAACGGCCACCGCGACGCCGGCAACACCGTCTGCCCGGGCGTCAACCTCCAAGCCAAGCTCCCCACGATCCGTACGCTCGCCGCCAGCCTCCAGAAGAGCTGGAGCGGCCGCGACCTGGAGTCCCACATCACCGGCACGAGCCACTCCGACTTCGTGGCCCGACGGGCCTCCGACGGCCGGATCTTCACGCTGCGTACGGGCGGGTTCGCCGGGTTCAACTCGACCAGGACGTCCACGACGGTCGGTAGCACCGTGCGCGAGGCCGTGGTCACCCCGGACATCACCGGCGACGGCAAGGCCGACCTGATCCAGGTCCGCAACGACGGCTCGGCCGGCATCCGCAAGGGGCGCGGCGACGGCACCTTCGCGGCGGTCTTCAAGAACCTCGGCAAGAGCACCTTCTCCGGGGTCTCCAAGATCACCGCGACCGGCAACATCGGCGGCACCTCGGCCAACGACCTGGTCGGCAAGAACGCGAAGGGCTATCTGGTGCGCTACACCGGCAACGGTGCCGGCGGGTTCACCCGCGCGGGCACCACGCGCTCGCTGAGCGGCTTCGACAAGCTCGCCGCGACCGGTGACGTCAACCGGGACGGCAAGCGCGACGTGATCGGCCGCAAGTCCGGTGCGCTCTACTACTTCAAGGGCTCCGGCAGCGGTACGTTCGGCTCCCCGGTCAAGCTCGCCACCCAGAGCCCGTCGTGGTCCTCGCTGGTCCAGATCACCGGCTACGGCGACTTCACCGGCGACGGCCGCGGCGACCTGATCGGCCGAGACTCGTCCAGCCGCGGCTGGATCTACCCGGCCTACGGCTCGGGCTTCGGCAAGCCGCTGGGGCCGTACGCGGACATCAACCGCACCGTCATCGGCGCGGTCAACCTCGTCGGCAACAGCCTCCCGGACCTGATGATGAGGTCCGGCTCGACGCTCTACGTCAAGCCGAACAGCGGTCGGGTCAGCCTGGCCGCGCCGGTCGACAGCGGCATCACGCTGACGAGCGCAACTGCACTGATGAACGCGGGCGACTGGAACCGCGACGGCAAGGGCGACTTCCTGGCGAAGATGTCCGACGGTTCCGTGCGCCTCTACCGCGGCTACGGCACGGGCAAGTTCGCCAGCCCCGTCACGATCGCGACCGGTCTCGGCACGGTGAGCGTCATCGACGCCGTCGGCGACATCACCGGCGACGGCTATCCGGACCTGATGGGCCGCACTTCCGACGGCACGATCAAGCTGTGGCCGGGCAAGGGCTCGACCAAGGTCGGCGCCTCGATCGTGATGCGCACCTCAGCAGCCGGCACTCGCCTGGTCGGCGTCGGGCGCTGGAACGGCAGCAACACCCCCGACGTACTCTTCGTCAACGGCACCAGCACCGTCGTCCACGAGAGCAACGGGCCCGGCGGCCTGGTCTCCACGCAGAGCCTGTCGATCAACCTGTCCGGCTATGACGCGGTGCTCGGCGTACGCGACCTGCGGGCCGGCTCGGGCGGCGACCTGATCGTGCGGTCTGGCAGCTACGTGTATGCGCTGGAGCGCAACAGCGCCGGCACCGGCGTGACTCGCACCTACCTGGGTGCGCTGTCGGGCTACAACCTGCTGGGCTGACCCGAGTTTGTGAAACCGAGAGTGGCCCATGGGTCACTCTCGGCTTCACAGCTCACGCGGAGAGCTGGCGCTCCTGGTTGACCCGGAGCGCCTTCGCGGCGAGGTCGGAGCCGGCCGAGGCGTAGAGGTTCAGAACGGCGTGGGCACCACGCTTCTTGAGCTCGTCGCGCTCCTCGGGGCGCAGGGCGATGGCAGCCACGGTGCCGGTGAACCCGAGCTTGCGCAGCAGGTCCATGGCGAGCAGGTTGTCGCCGTGGAAGGGCATCGTCAGGACGACCAGCTCCATGCCGGCGCCCTTCTTGACCCGCTCCCAGAAGTCCTGGTCGGTCGCGTCGGCCTCGACGACGTCGAAGCCCTCCTCCTTGAGCGCCTCGGCCCGCACCGAGTCGTGCTCGACCGCCAGCACGTGGTAGCCCTGGGTGTCGCGCAGCTCCTCGTAGGTCGTCCGTCCCACCCGGCCCATCCCGACCACCAGCGCCTTGGCGTCGCCGAGGTTGATCGGCCGGTCTGCCTCCTGGAGCCGCTCGGGCCTCCGCTCGGGAAGCAGGCGGTTGAGCATGTTGATGAGCCTCGCGGCGTAGGCGTTGAAGACGGCAGCCACGAGGAACGAGAGCGAGGTCGCGACCGCGAGCACGGTCTGCCACTGGGCCGAGGCCAGCCCGGTCGCCGAGGCGATGACGATCACGATCAGCCCGAACTCGGAGTAGTTGGTCAGCGCGAACGAGGCCAGTGTCGCGGTGCGGTAGCGCAACCCCATGAAGGCGAAGATCACGACGTACGCCACGGCCTGCAGCGGCAGCAGGATCTGCAGCACGGACGCCAGCGCCAGATCCTCCAGCGAGGGCACCCCGGTCAGCCCGATGCTCAGGAAGAAGGCGATGAGGAAGAGCTCCTTGGTGCTGAACAGCAGCTTCGCCAGTGCCGGCGCCTTCGCGTGCGACCCGAGGAGTACGCCGACCACCAGTGCCCCGAGGTCGCCCTTGAGCCCCACGGTCTCGAAGAGCCAGTAGCCCGGCACGAGCGCGATCGCGAGGCCGAAGAGCGCGGTCAGCTCGGCGGAGGTGATCCGGTCCCAGATGCGGTGCGCGAGCCACGCGCCCGGCAGGAGCAGCACCAGCGCGAAGACCCACGGCGAGGGCCAGTGGCCCTTGGAGATGGTCAGGAACGCGACCGCCACGATGTCCTGCATGACCAGCACACCGATCGCGATCCGGCCGTAGAGGGTGTTGTTGTCGCGGCGCTCGTCGAGGACCTTGATCGCGAAGACGGTCGACGAGAACGAGAGCACGAAGGCGATCAGCGCCATCTCGCCGAGGTCGGCGTCGGCGAGGAGCGCGAACCCGAGCGGGGCGATGCCGGCCAGCAGCCCGACGCCGATGACGACGCTGAAGCCGAGGTGGGCAAAGGTGCTCAGCCACACGTCGGGCCGGAGCAGCGATCTCACGTCGAGCTTGAGGCCGATGCCGAACAGGAGCAGCGTGACGCCCAGGTCGGCCAGCGTGTGCAGGCCCTCCACCTCGCCGACGCCGGCGGCGTGCAGCCCGAACCCTGCGGCCAGGAAGCCGACCAGGGGTGGGAGTTTCAGGAACATCGCGACCAGCCCCGCTCCGAGTGCGACGAGCAGGTAGAGCGCGGTCAGCGACATGTTCGGATATCCCCCAGGCTGAAACTCGACGTTCCGACCCACGTACGATACCGCGTGATACCACTCCGGGTTACGCTGGGTCCATGGCTATGACTCTGCGACTCAGCGAGGCCGACGACCGGCTGCTGACCGATCGCGCCCGGTCGGAGAACCGGTCCAAGCAGGAGATCGCCCGCGAGGCCATCCGCGCCTACCTCAACGACCATGACCGGCGCATCGAGGATCTCGAGGACGATCTCGCCATCGCGCGCTACTCGCTGCGCCGCGAGCTCGGCGAAGTCCGCTACACCCCACATACCGAGGCCCGCCGCGCCCTCGGTCTCGACCGGCCGCTCGGCGAGTGAGCTATCAAGTCGTCTGGGCCGACGAGGCGTTGCAGTCGGCCGAGGCGTACGTCGACGACGACCCGATCGGCCTGATCCAGGTCTTCGACACCGTCGACTCCCTGGCCGAGACCCCGCGCGACGTCGGCGCGTACGCCTGGGGCAAGGACCGCTACCGCCTCCGCGTCGGCCGCTACCGCATCGTCTACGTGGTCGAGGAGCGCCGGATCACGGTCGCCGTCATCCACCTGGGTCGCCGCAGCGTCTGATCCCCCCGCTGGTCGAGCCGCCGGAGCCGCTAGGCGGAGGCGTGTCGAGGCTCGACCAGCGGCTCAGAGCCGCTCGATGACCAGGGCCATGCCTTGTCCACCCGCGGCACACATCGTCTCCAGACCGTAGCGGCCGCCGGTCTCCTGCAGCCCGTGAAGCAGAGTGGTGGTGAGCCGGGCGCCGGTGGAGCCGAAAGGGTGGCCGAGGGCGATCGCGCCGCCGTTGACGTTGACCCGCTCGGGGTCGAGACCGATCTGGTCGATGCTGGGCAGCACCTGGGCGGCGAAGGCCTCGTTCATCTCCACGAGGTCGATGTCGGACGCCGAGAGCCCGGCGCGGGCGAGCGCCTGGCGGGACGCGTCGACCGGCCCGAGCCCCATGATCTCCGGCGAGAGCCCGGAGACCCCGGTCGAGACGATCCGGGCCAGCGGCGTGATCCCGAGCTCGGCGGCGCGGGTGTCGCTCATGATCACCAGCGCGGCCGCGCCGTCGTTCAGCGGGCAGCAGTTGCCGGCGGTGACGGTGCCGTTCTCCCGGAACACCGGCGCCAGGCCGGCGACCTTCTCGAGGGTCACCCCGGCCCGCGGCCCGTCGTCGGTGGAGACGACCTCACCGGACGGCAGCGTCACCGGCGTGATGTCCCGCTCCCAGAAGCCACGGGCGGCAGCGGCCTCGGCGCGGTTCTGGGAACGTACGCCCCACGCGTCCTGCGCCTCCCGGGTCACGCCGCACAGCTCGGCGACGTTCTCGGCGGTCTCGCCCATCGCCAGGTGGTAGTCGGGCAGCTCGCCGGACTCGCGAGGATCGGCCCAGGCCGTCCCCGCGGCCACCCGGGCGGCACCGCGCTCGCTCGCCTTGAGGAACTCCTCGGCCTTGGTGTCCGGCATCCCGTCGGCCTTGCCGCGCTCGTAGCGGGACACGCACTCGACCCCGGCAGAGATGAACGCGTCCCCCTCTCCCGCGCGGATCGCGTGGAAGGCCATCCGGGTGGTCTGCAACGACGACGCGCAGTAGCGGTGGACGGTGGTGCCGGGCACCGCGTCCAGGCCGAGGCGTACGCCGACGACCCGGCCGATGTTGTAGCCCTGCTCCCCCGCGGGCTGGGCGCATCCCATCATCAGGTCGTCGATCTGCGTCGGGTCCAGCTCGGGGACCGCGGCGAGGGCGCTGCGTACGATCTGCTCGGCCAGCTCGTCGGGCCGCAGGTCCTTCAGCGATCCCTTGAAGGCGCGGCCGATCGGCGAGCGGGCGGCAGAGACGATGACTGCTTCGGGCACGGTTTCTCCTCAGGAGTTGGGGGTGTGCTGGAGGAAGGCGGGCCACTCGCCGCCGCCGTCGACGGACAGGACGGCGCCGGTGATGTGCGCGGCGAGCGGCGAGGCGAGCATCAGACAGGCATCCCCGATCTCCTCGGGGCTCGCGAAGACGCCGCGAGGGATGGTCGCGGCCACCGCGGCCCGCTGCTCCGGGCTGCCGTAGTGGTCCTCCGACCCGGGGGTGGCGACGATCCCGCAGGAGATGGCGTTGACGCGTACGTCCGGGGCCCACTCGACCGCGATCGAGCCGGTCAGGCTCTCGACGGCCGCCTTGGCAGCCCCGTAGATCGCGGTCCCGGGACTGGGCCGCCGTGCCGAGATCGAGCTGATGTTGACGACGGAGCCGCGCGAGGCCTTCAGGGTTTCGTACGCCGCCTGGCAGACGTAGGCGGTGGCCAGGAAGTTGATCGCGGAGATCTTCTCGTGGAAGCGCGGCGAAGCGGTCGCGAAGTCGGCGTAGGGGGCGCCGCCGGCGTTGTTGACGACCACGTCGAGCCGACCGAGCCGTGAGGTGATGGCGGCGATCCAGGCCGCGACCTGCTCCGGGGCCCGCACGTCCACCTGGGAGAAGACCGGTTTGCGCCCGTCGATCACCGGCAGCTCGGCCGGGGCGGTCCGGCCGCAGATCTCGACCTCCGCGCCGGCCTCCAGGAACCGCGCGACGATCCCGGCGCCCACCCCGCGGGCGCCGCCGGTCACCGCGACCACCTTGCCGCTGAAGTCGATCTCAACTGCCATGTGCGGCAGTCTAGAGCGCCTACCAAGCAAATGCTAGGTTGATGGTCGCGGTGACCGGTTCGAGGGCGTCAGAAGCGGTGCGTCAGACGCAGTGCACGTCCACCCAGTAGGTGTGGTCGCCACTCATGTGCTTCTTGACCTGTACCGGAACGGTGACCGAGCCGCTCGCGTCAGGCAGCAAGGTCTGCCCGGCGTGGTGCACGTCTTCGATCTCGCAGCCGGCCTGGTCGCTCACGGTGATCTTGTGCAACCCCGCCTCAGCAGCCTCGACGTGAGCCTCGTGGAACGCGAGAACCGCCGGGTTGTACTCGGAGTACTTCACGTTGTGCGCACCCAGGGTGTCGGTCCAGTGGGCGGCCAGACCGTCGATGAACGGCCCGCCGTGCCGGGAGAACCGGGTGTCGATCTCGACGATCGCCTTGGCCCTGACCTTGAAGTTGTCGGTCTTGCTGTCCGCCGGGACGAAGCCGTGCCGGTTGCCCGGAGCGGTGGGGTCGAGCGCGTCGTACGGCGTCAGCCAGACCTTGTACTCGCCGCCGTTGTTCGGGGTGTCGAGGTAGGGGAACAGCTGCACGGTGATGCCGCCGTCCTCCGCGTCGGTGCCGGTCGCGTGCGCGCAGCCGCCGCTGGGTGCGACGCTGACGAAGCGGCCGCTGTCGTCGACCTGGACCAGGCGGCACTCGACGGCGTCGGTGGAGAGCAGCGTCTTGCCGGACGGGTCGGTCACCTGGAAGGCGTAGATCCCGGCAGGCAGGCCGGCGGCGTCATCGGGCGCGTTGATGCCGGGACCGCCGTTGAGGTAGACGTCCTCCTTGGCGGCGTAGTGGTTGAGATTGACGGGCGCGCCGGAGACGTCGGTGGTGAAGATCGCGCCGGAGAGCTGCAGCAAGGGTGCAGCCGAGGCCGGCATCGACCAGAGCGCCGCCGCGGCGACCCCCGCCGCGACGGCACAGACGAGCTTTCGGATCATGGGTTTCCCCCTCAGATAGGTCGGACCTCGAGTCTTCGACGCGCCGCGGCAAAGGCGCCCGTCCGACCCCCGGGTATCACCCGAACCGGGTAGGCCCCCCGAGTGTGCGATGAGCCACCTTCACGGCACCCACGGGAATACCGGAGAGTCCCTCCGTCTTTGCCCAGGAGTGGATCGAGGTCAACAGCCCTCGGCAGACCTGAGAGGAACCCTTCTTGTGAGCGCTACCGCCGTCGACACCTTCACGGACGTGATCCGAGCCCGCCGCTCCGCGCGGGCCTTCCTGCCCGACCCGGTGCCCACCGACGACATCCGCGGTGTGCTCGAGGACGCCCAGCGCGCCCCGTCGCACAGCAACACCCAGCCCTGGGAGGTGCACGTCTTCTCCGGCGACGCTCGCGACGAGCTCAGCGCCGCGATGCTCAAGGCGTTCGAGGCCGGCCAGATGAGCCCCGACTTCACCACGACGTACGGCGCCGACGACGGCG
Organism: Nocardioides sp. NPDC057767; assembly: GCF_042798275.1. Classification (NCBI taxonomy): domain Bacteria; kingdom Bacillati; phylum Actinomycetota; class Actinomycetes; order Propionibacteriales; family Nocardioidaceae; genus Nocardioides; species Nocardioides sp. NPDC057767. The sequence continues at coordinate 53,701 of NZ_JBHVKJ010000013.1, forward strand.
TGCACGTCCAGCGGTCGCAGCACGCAGGAGCCACCCTCTACGGCGCGATGGGCATCGCCCGCGACGACGCCGACGGACGCACCAAGGCCGTCGCCGAGAACCTCCGTTTCTACGGCGCGCCCCACGTCGCTCTGCTCTTCGTGCCGGAGCTCGGCGATGTCGTACGCGCGGCCAACGACGTCGGCATGTACGCCCAGAACTTCCTGCTCTCCCTCACCGCCCGCGGCTACCACGGTGTCCCGCAGGGTATGCACGGACTGTTCGCCGACACCGTCCGCGCCCACCTCGGCCTCCCGGCCGACCTCAAGCTGCTCTACGGCATCTCCTTCGGCACCGCCGACCCCGAGGCCTCGGTCAACCGCGTCGAGATGGGCCGCGCGCCGCTCGACGAGCACATCGTGCTGCACGACACCTCGCTCTGAGCTGCGCGGGGAGCTGCCAGCCGAGCTGTAACACGTCGTTCGTAGGTCTTCTCGCCCTATCGGAGCGACCGGATAGTCCTACGAACGACGTGTTACACGCGCAGCGCCCGCTCAGCCGGCAGCCGCAGCCGCGCGGATCTCCGCCACAGACGTACGCTGCGCCCGACCCGCCGCGAAGAGACTGACCGCGACCGCGAGCAGGAGCCAGAGGACCAGGCCCCCGACGGGCGCACCGACCGCGGCACCGCTCTGCGCGACCACGACTCCGCGCAGCGCCTCGGCGGCGAGCGGGACGGGCAGGATGCCGGTGAGGGCACCGAACGGCTCGGACGTCGTGGCGACCGGCAGCAGCCCGCCGATCGAGACCAGCTGCAGCGCGAGGAAGCCGAGCGAGATCAGCCACCCTCGGTGCTGTCCGGCGACTGCGACGACGGCCTGGTGGACGGCGACGAACACGGACACGGCGAGCACCGCGATCCCGACCGTGGCGACGGGCTGCGCGAGGTCGGCACCGAGGAGACGGGCAGCGCCCACGAGCAGAAGTGCCTGCACCACCCCGACCACCGCTGCCGGCCAGAGCCCGGCGACAGTGAGCCGCCGCGCACTGAGTGCCTCGCGCAGCCGCCCGGCGGGGAAGGCCGGACGGAGCAGGTAGATCGCGAGCGCTCCGAGCCACAGCGCCAGCGCGATCACCGTCGGCGCCAGCCGGGTCGCCCCCGAGGTCGACGGCGCGGAGGCGACCGAGACCTGCACCGGGTCCGCGACGACGTCGGCCTGCTTCTTCCCCGGGACCGCGATCTGCGAGGCCCCGTCGTCGAGTCCCGAGGCCAACGAGGACGCGCCCTCGTTCAGCGAGGAGGTTCCGGCGGAGAGGTCGTCGGCCCCGGTGGCCAGCGAGGCCGAGCCGTCCTCGAGCTGCTTGGTGCCCGCAGCGAGTCGGGTCGCACCGGAGGCCAGCTCGGTGGCGCCGTCGTTCGCCTCCCCGACACCGGCGGAGAGCTCACGGGCCCCGGCGGCCACCCGCGCGTTGGCGGAAGCGAGCTGAGAGGCTCCGGAGGCGACCTTCCCGGCACCGTCCGCCGCCGACGAGATCCCGCCGGTCAGCTCGGGAGCCGCCTTCGACAGCGCGGAGGCACCCGAGGCGACCTGGTCCGCCCCGGCGGCGAGCTGGTCGGCCCGCGCGCCGCCGGAGCCGACCGCGGCGGCGGTAGCACCGCACAGCTGCGGCTTGGAGGCCGCGAGCAGTGGGTCGCTCGCGCACGCCTGGGCCCAGCCCTTGGTGAGCTGGGTGTAGCCGTCCACGCCCTCCGACACCTGTGCGGCACCGGTCGCCAGCGCCGAGGTCTGCGACGGAAGCTCCGCGGTCGACCTCTCCAGCCGGTCGAGCCCGCCGCTGAGCTCGCGGGCACCGGCCGACAGCGAGGACGCCCCTTTCGACGCCTTGCCCGCACCGGTGGCCAGCGATCCGGCACCCGACTCGAGTCGCGCGGTCCCGCCGGCGAGCGAGTCGAGGCCACCGGCGACCTGCGAGGCGCCGTCGGCGGCGCCCGCAGCGCCGGACCTGAGCTCGCGGGCACCGTCGGCGACCTTCCCGGCACCCGAGTCGGCCGCAGCGGTGCCGTCGGCGAGCTCGTCGGCCCCGTCGGCGGCGTCGGTCAGGCTGGTCTTGAGCTTCCCGGTCTCGTCCCGGACCCCGTCGAGGTAGGTGGTCGTGACCGTACGCCCCAGGGTCGAGGCGGACTGCCGCGCGACCTGCCGGGCGATCTCGGCGGTGACCTCGCTGGAGGCGTCGGACGCCTCGACGCTCACATGGCCGGCGCTCGGGTCGCTGCCCTGCACGCCGGACAGCGTCTTGGACAGGTCCTCGGGGATCGTGATGACCGCGGCGTACGTCCCGTCCGCATAGCCCGAGCGCGCATCCTCCTCGTCGGTGAGCTCCCAGCCCAGGGTGGGGCCGGACGAACCGGAGCCCGAGGAGGAGACCAGGTCCGCGGCGAGCGCCCGCCCGGCGTAGATCGTCTTCTTGTCCTTGCCGCTGCCCGTCGTGACCGGCTCGTCGAGATTCACCACCGCGGCGGGGACCTTGTCGAGGTTCTCGGTGCGGTCGCTGAGCGCGACGAGCGCGACCGCCGTCACGACGACCGGCAGCAGGACCGCGGCGGCCACCAGGCGACGGCCGGACCACCATGATTTCGTACGTGTCATCGAACTGTCTCCAGATCAGCGGCCGAGGCCGCGGGGTCGGTGAGCGCGGGAAGAGCAGGCACGGCACACGCGACGGCGTCGGCGACCTGCGGTACGGCGGGCATCGACGGCATCCCGAGCAGCACCGTCGTGCCCCGCGAGGTCAGCGCGGACAGGGCCGCGAGCTGACCGGGGTCGAGAGAGGTGGGGCTGTCGATCGCGACCAGCGCCGGGATGCGGCGGGCGCCCACGAGCCGGAGGGCGGCCGTGACGTCGTCGACGAGCGCGGCCCGGGCGCGGACGGCTCCCGACTCCTCCGGCAGCAGCCGGTCGAGCACGACCAGCTGACCGGAGAAGCCGAGCCGCCCGGTGATCGCGGCGAACGCAGCAGATCGAGCGACCGGGTCGGCTCCGTGGACGATCCCGAGCCCGCCCGGCCGCAGCTCCATCGAGAACGGCGCGAGCGCCCCCGGCACCTCGACCTCGTGCACCCGCACCGCCACCTCACCGTGAGCAGCGACGTAGTCGGAGTGCTCGAGGTGGTGCACGAGCGCCTCACCCTCGATGTCGAGGACCGGCAGCCGCCGGTCCAGCCAGCGGGGCAGCCACCAGGCACCCCGCCCGAGCAGGGCGAGCACGGCCGGCACCAGCGTCATCCGCACCAGGAACGCGTCCACCAGCACACCCACGGTGAGCCCCAGAGCCATCGGCTTCACGATCGGGTCGCCGTTGGGCACGAAGGCCGCGAAGACAGCGATCATGATGACCGCTGCGGCGGTGACGACGCGGGCACTGGCGGCGAACCCGGTGTCCACCGAACGCCTGGCGTCGCCGGTGTGGACGTAGTCCTCCCGCATCCGGGAGACCAGGAAGACCTCGTAGTCCATCGCGAGCCCGAAGAGCACGCCCATCAAGATGATCGGGAAGAACGCGATCACCGGCCCGACCTTGGCGACGTTGAGGAGATCGGCACCCCAGCCCCACTCGAAGACCGCGGCGACCACCCCGAACGAGGCCGCCACCGACAGCACGTAGCCCAGCGTCGCCTTCAGCGGCACCGCGATCGAGCGGAACACGATCGTCAGCAGGATCAGCGACAGGCCGACGACGACGGCCCCGAACGGCAGGATCGCCCCGGAGAGACGCGCGCTGACGTCGATCGCGACCGCGGTCTGCCCGGTGACCCGGACGTCCTCGATCCCGAACCTCTTCTCCAGGTCACCCGCGTCCGCACGGATCGAGTTCACCAGCGCCGCTGTCGCCGGATCGCTCTTCTCGGTCGTCGGGTAGATCACCACGAGCCCGAGGTCGGCGGTCCGGTTCGGCGTGGCCAGCGCGACCTTCTGCACCCCGTCGTAGCCGCCCAGCGCCTTGCCCAGAGAGTCCATCACCCCGATCGGGTCGGTGGTGTCGATGATGTCCCCGGTCACGAACAGCGGCGCGTTGTAGCCCGGCCCGAAGTCGCGGCTGATCAGGTCGTACGTCTCCCGCTGAGCACTCCCCGGCTCGGCACTGCCGTTGTCGTTGAGCCCCAGCGCGAGGTCGCGTGCCGGGATCGCCAGGACGGCGATGATCAGGAGCGAGACCACGACGGTGAGGACCGGCACCTTGGTCACCAGCCGCACCCAGCGTGCTCCGAGGGTGGTGGCGTGAGGCCGCCCCTCCGCGACAGCCTCACGCCGGTGGGCCCGAGACCCAGGCTTCGGTCGGAGCCGCTCCCCCGCGATCGCGAGGAGCGCCGGCACCGCGGTGAGCGCGACGAGCACGGCGACCAGGACGGCCGAGGCCGCTGCGTACCCCATGACCGCGAGGAACGGGATGCCCGCGACCACCAGGCCGCACAGCGCGATGATGACCGTGACGCCGGCGAAGATGACCGCGCTTCCCGCGGTCGCGACCGCGCGGGCGATCGACTCCTCCACCTCCAGGCCGTGGGCGAGCTGGCTGCGGTGCCGGGCGATCACGAACAGTGCGTAGTCGATCCCGACCGCGAGCCCGATCATCAGCGCGAGAGTCGGGGTGGTGGCCGAGATCGTGGTGACCGCGGCGACCGAGAAGATCCCCGCCATCGCGATCGCCACCCCGAGCAGCGCGGTCAGGATCGGCAGGCCGGCGGCCAGCAGCGACCCGAACGTGATCGCCAGGACCAGCAGGGCGATGAGGATCCCGATCCCCTCGGTCGCGCTGACGTGCACCCCGGTGACGGAGTACGCATCCCCGCCGATGTGGAGCTCCAGCGAAGACCCCGCCGGCAGGTCCGCGGCCTCCTCCAGATCCTCGGTCACGCCCTCGGGGAGCTCGTCCAGCCCGAGGTCGAACTGCACCGTCGCCAGTGCGTCGCGGCCGTTGTCGCTGACCGTCCTGCTGTCCTTCGCCAGAGGATCCGTGACCGTCGCGACGTGGTCGACCTTCTCGACCGCCTCGAGCACCGCCCGGACCTCCTTGCGGTGGTCCTCGATCTTCTCGCCCGCAGGGGCGACGAAGACGAGCTGTGCCGAGGTCCCGGAGACCTCGGGGAAGCGCTGGGTGAGCGCGTCCAGGCCCTGCTGGGACTCGGTGCCCGGGATCGTGAAGTCGTTCTGCAGCTTGCCGCCGAGCGAGACGGTCAGCGCACCCAGCAGCACGGCGAGCAGCAGCCAGAGCGCGAGCACGGTCTTGGCACGGCGCGCGACCAGGCGGCCGAGCCGGTAGAGGTAGGAGGACACAGTTCGATACATTAACGCATCCAATACAGAAATGTATCGTTCGCGTATGTGAGGATGGATACATGACCGAGGTGAAGGCCCCCCGACGACGTACGAACACCCGCGCGCGACTGCTCGCCGCCGCTGTCGACGTCTTCGTCGAGCGCGGTGCGCGCCGGGTCACCGTCGACGACCTGGTCAGCGCCGCGGGCTACACACGAGGCGCCTTCTACTCCAACTTCAACACCGTCGACGAGGTCCTGCTCGAGGCGTTCAAGGAGGAGTCCGAGAGGCTGATCGAGGCCGTACGCACAGCCGTCGCCGAGCACGCCGACGCGGACTCGAGCGGATCGCTGATCGGAGCGGCCTTCGACGCGGTCCGCCCCATGCAGGACCGCTGGTTCGTCCTGCAGAGCGAGGTCGTGCTGCAGAGCCTGCGCGACCCCGACGCGAGAGACATCAGCTCGGCGACGTTCACGGCGCTCAGCGAGCAGCTCGTCGAGGTCGTCGGGCTCGCCCTGGACCGCCTCGACCGCACCTCCACGATGCCGACGGACCTTCTCGCCCAGACGCTGATGGGGGTGTTCCTGCACAGCCTCACGATGCGTACGATCCACCCCGACGACCCGCGGGCCGACCGGCTTCTCGAGGACGCGTTGCCGCAGATCATCGATGGGCTGTCCATCCCGAGGACCTCCGCCTAGGCTGAGGAAGATCCCAGTCTCGGGTCGACTCTCAGGGGGGTTGTCACATGGGCGCACCGACATGGGTGTGGCTGGTCACCGTCGTCGCGATCGTCGGTCTGCTCGGTTTCGACTACGTCTTCCACGTACGCAAGGCCCACACGCCCACGCTCAAGGAGGCGGCCGGGTGGTCGTCGGCCTACGTCGCGATCGCGCTGCTGTTCGGCATCGGCGTGCTGGTCTTCGGCGGCGGCGCGATGGGCGGGGAGTACTTCGCCGGCTACATCACCGAGAAGGCGCTCTCGGTCGACAACCTGTTCGTCTTCCTGATCATCATGACCAGCTTCCGGGTGCCCCGCGAGGACCAGCAGAAGGTGCTGCTCTTCGGGATCACGTTCTCGCTGATCGCGCGCACGGGGTTCATCTTCGTGGGCGCTGCGCTGATCAACACCTTCGCCTGGGTGTTCTACCTGTTCGGGCTGATCCTGTTGCTGACGGCCGGCAACATGCTCAAGCCCGACGATGACTCCCACGGCGAGAACATCGTCGTCCGGCTGGCCCGGCGGCTGTTCCACGTCAGCGAGCACTACGACGGCGACAAGCTCTTCACGGTGGAGAACGGCAAGCGCATCCTGACACCGATGCTGCTGGTCATGGTGGCCATCGGCGGCACCGACATCCTGTTCGCCCTCGACTCGATCCCGGCGATCTTCGGGCTCACCCAGAACGTCTATCTGGTCTTCACCGCAACCGCGTTCTCGCTGCTGGGTCTGCGTCAGCTCTACTTCCTGCTCGACGGTCTCCTCGACCGGCTCATCTTCCTGTCCTACGGCCTGGCTACGATCCTCGCCTTCATCGGCGTGAAGCTGATCCTGCACGCGCTCCACGAGAACAACGTCCCGTTCGTCAACGACGGCGATCCCGTGCACGTGGCAGAGATCAGCACCGGCCTCTCCCTGAGCGTCATCCTCGGCGTACTCGTCGTCACCGTCGTGGCCTCTCTCTTCAGCAAGCGCGGCCGCGCGAAGAACGCCATCGCCAACGCCCGCCGCCACGCCGCCGCCTACCTCGACTCGGAGTACACCGCCGACCCCGCCGAGCGCGAGCGCATCCACAACGCCCTCCTCGCCGAGCGCGACATCATCGTCGCCCTCGGCCCGAAGTACCTGCAGATCGCCCGCGAGGAGACCCCGCTCATGGAGCTTCTCGAACGCGCTCTCGCCAGTCATTCCGCCGCCGTGGAGCGCGGCGAGGCCACTCCCGCAGGACCGCCGAAGATCCTCCGCGAGGAGTAGCCGGGGTCCTCGGTCGACGCGTCAGGCGGCGTGGCGGCTCCGGAACGAGGTCGGCGAGGTGCCGTGGAGGCGCTTGAAGGCGGCGCTGAGGGCGAACGGACTGGCGTAGCCGACCCGCGCGGCGATCGCCGACAGGGTCAGATCGGTGCCGACCAGCAGGTCGGCGGCCAGGGCGAGCCGCCACCGGGTCAGGTACGCCAGCGGTGGCTCACCGACCTGCTCGGTGAAGCGCCGGGCCAGGGCGGCGCGGGACAGACCGACCTGTTCACCGAGGCCGGCCACCGTCCAGGGCAGCTCGGGGTGCTCCTCCATCGCACGCAGGACCGCGGCCACCGCCTCGTCGGCGGGAAGAGCCGGGGAGGCGGAGAGCACCTCACGCACCGCCTTCACCAGGAGTACGTCCAGCAGCCGGTCGAGCACGGCGGTCTGGCCGGCCTCGTCCCGCGCCAGCTCCATCGACAGCAGGTCCAGAACGGCCGTGTCGAAGCCGCGCAGCACCACACTCGTCGGCAGCCGGGACAGCAGCAGCGAGCCCACCGACGTCTCCCGCTCGTAGGTCCCGATGAGCATCACCGTCGAGTCCGGCGAGCGGCTGTTCCCCCAGGTGCGTACGCCCAGCGCCAGCTTCTCGTCCAGCAGCGCCCCGTTCGGGTCGACGCAGACCTGGCCGGGAAGGATCCGGATGTCGGCGGGGCGGTCGGCCGAGTCGGCGATGACGTAGCTCGCCGGACCGCGGCACACGATCACGTCACCGGCGCTCACCTGCTGCGGCCCTTCGCAGCCGGTGAAGACCGCCTCGCCGCGCGCGATCGCGACGACTGTGAGCGGCGCCTCGTCCTCGGCCGTGATCGACCACTCCCCGGCGAAGACCGCCTTCAGCAGGAAGGCCCGCTGGGCCCGCGGGCCGTCCAGCAGCAGATCCAGTGACGACATGGTGAGACGATAACGCATCCTACCTGGAGTCGTACGTATTCCATCGTCGCTCAAGGCCGAGCACATTAGAGGCATGACAACCCTCATCACCGGCGCCACCGGCAAGACCGGCCAGCGTGTCGTCCACCGCCTCCAAGCCCTCGACCACGACGTACGCGGCGTCACCCGTCACTCCACCCCTCGGTTCGACTGGCACGACCGGACCACCTGGTTCGAGGCCGTCGCCGGCTGCGAGTCGGCCTACCTGACCTTCCAGCCCGACCTCGGCCTGCCGGGCGCGGACGAGATCATCGGCGCGTTCGCCGCCGAAGCGGTCGCCGCGGGCTGCCGGAGGCTCGTGCTGCTCTCCGGTCGCGGAGAGGAGGGTGCCGAGCGCGCCGAGAAGGCCCTGATCGCCTCGGGCGCCGACTGGACGATCCTTCGCTCGGCCTTCTTCCTGCAGAACTTCACCGAGGGTGCGTTCGCGGACGAGCTGGCCGCCGGGTCGCTCACCATGGTCGAGCACACCGTCGCCGAGCCGTTCGTCGACGTCGACGACATCGCCGCGGTCGCCGTCGCGACCCTCCTCGACCCCGGATATGCCGGCCGGGTGCTGGAGCTCACCGGGCCGGAGCTGCTCACCTTCGAGGAGGCTGCGCGCGCCGTCGGCGGGCCGACCGTCGCCTACCGCCCCGTGCCGACCGAGGACTACATCGCGACGCTGACCGAGGCCGGGCTTCCGGCCGCGGACGCGGCTGGGCTGGCGTACCTCTTCGAAGAGGTTCTCGACGGACGCAACGCCTACGTGACCGGCGACGTCGAGGCGGTCCTGGGCCGTGCCGCCCGCAGCATCGACGGTCTCGACAGGCGTGAGCGGCGATGAGCGAGGTCGTACTGACCAGCGCACGGCTGCTCAACGGCGTCACCGCCGGCATCTACATCGCCTTCCTGGTCGCGTTCATGCCCGCGTTGCACGGTCAGCCCGACGAGGTCTATGCACGGGTCATGAACCGGCTCAACGTGGTCATCGTCAACCCGGTGTTCCTGGCCTTCTTCCTCGGTGCCCCGCTGCTGGCCCTGGTCCTCCTCGGCTGGCACCGGACGCCGCTCTCCGTCACCGCCGCCTGCCTGGCCGTCGCCGCCGTCGTCATCACCTTCGCAGCGAACCTGCCACTGAACGACGCCCTGGCGAACGGCGGCAGCGTGGCCGCGTTCGAGAGGCCGTGGCTGATCTTCCACACCCTGCGGACCCTCACCGCGGCCGGCGCCTTCGTCCTGCTCAGCCTGCCCGGGACGCTCGCTCGGGTCTAGCAGCAGACGACCTGCTGCACCTTGAACAGGGTGTCCTCCTGGCGCTGCATGTTGACGTAGCCCTGGTCGACCCAGACCACCCGGAAGAGCCCGTCCCCGAGGTCCTCGACCCGCCTCTCGCCGCCGGCGTCCAGGTCCTCGAGGATGTGGAAGTAGAAGCCGTCGCCACCGTTGGCGTCATCGGTGCAGTCCCAGGCGGCCGGGTCGTCGAGGTCGGGCATGTAGAGACCCGCGGCCTCGCAGTCACCCGCCTGGAGCGCGTCGACGAACCGTACGGCCGCGGTCTCCGCGCCGCTGACCGGCTGCCCCTCGCCGTTCTCCACTCCGCCGGCCGGCTCCTCGGTCGGGCCACCGCGCACCACGAACCAGGTCGCGGCCCCGCCCAGCACCAGCGCCGCGCAGACGGCGGCCGCGGCGAGAGCGACGTTGCGTCGGCGGCGCACCGGCTGCGGCTGCGGCGCGGTCGGGAACGTCGGCTGCGGGGTCGGGCCCGGCGCCCGAAGCACGGTCCGAGCCTCCGAAGAAGGAGGTACGTCGACCGCCCGTCCCTCAGCCGCGGCGGAGAGTGCGGCAGCGAAGCTGCCCGCGTCCGGCCAGCGGTCCTCGGCCCGCGGCTCGAGGGCGCGCATGATCACCGCCGCCACCGTTGCCGGTACGGGCGCGACCGAGCCGAGCTCGGGCACTCGGGAGACGACCGTCAACGCCGGCGCCGGCGAGCGGCCCGCGAACATCGCCCAGGCGACAGCCCCCAGGCTGCGTACGTCGGCACGATGGTCGATCGGCAGCGTCTCGTCGAACTGCTCGGGCGCCATGTAGGCGGGCGTCCCGATCTGCCTGGTCACCTCCGTGTGCTGGTCGAGGGCACGCGCCACGCCGAGATCGGCGACCATCGCACGCAGCCTGCCGTCGGACCCACCGGCGAGCAGGATGTTGGCCGGCTTCACGTCGCGATGGATGACCGAGCGCACGTGCAGCGCATCGAGGCCGGCCGCGGCCTGTGCCACCAGATCGGCCACGAGCTGCGGCGGCATGCCCTGCGGGTGCTGGGCGATCAGCTCCGCGACGCTGCCCGCGTCGGCGTACGCCATCACGAAGTAGGGCGCACCCGCCGGAGTCTCGCCGATGTCGTGGACGGAGACGACGTGGGACGAGTCGACCGACCGGAGGAACCGGGCCTCCTGCAGGAACCGCTCCCGGATGTCGGCCGCCTGCGTCCACTGCGCACTGAGCACCTTCACGGCAACGGGCGAGTCGAGGTCCGGGTCGTGGTAGAGCCACACCTCGGCGAAACCGCCGGAACCGAGGGGCTTGACCTGGCGGAGGCGCCCGAGGGTCTGGGGAAGGGTCACCGGGACATTATGGAGCCATGTGGGCCGACGTCTCCTGGGTACGGGCGGGGTTGCTGCCCGCCGACGGCGCGAGCTGGGAGGCGGTCACGACCGGCGAGTCCGGCGCCGTCGTGCTTCACGATCGTGGCCGTGGGCGCTTCGCGAAGCTCGTTCCTGTCGCGGACAGGGGTGACCTGGCTGCGGAGCGGGACCGGATCGCCTGGCTCGGCCAGAAGGGCGTCCCGACCGCTTCGGTGCTCGACTGGCGAACCACCGATGACGGCGCATGCTTGATCACCGATGCCGTACGCGGCGTTCCGGCCGATCAGCTCGATGCCGCCGCGCTCCGGCACGCCTGGCCGGCGATCGCAGCCACCGTACGTGACCTGCACGCCCTACCTGCGGCGGACTGCCCCTTCGGCGGAGGACTCGCGTCGATGATGCCCCTGGCGCGTACGACCGTGGCCGAGCACCGGGTCCAGACCGAGTTCCTGCCCATGGCCATGCAGCAGGTCCCGCCGGCACAGATCCTCGGCCGGCTCGAGGACGACCTGCCGCAGCGCCGGCGTCAGGAGGAGAGTGAGCACGTCGTCTGCCACGGCGACCTCTGCTTGCCGAACATCCTCATCGACCCCGACACGATGCGCGTCACGGGCCTGATCGACCTCGGCCGCCTCGGCGTCGCCGACCCGTACGCCGACATCGCCCTCCTGCTGGCCACCGCCCGCGAGACGTGGCCCGACGAGCCCACCGCCCGCCGGGCTGATGACGAGTTCGCCGCGCTCTATGGAGCCGACCTCGACGCGGAGCGACAGCACTTCTATCTCCTCCTCGACCCGCTGACCTGGCCGGCCTGACACTTCGGACCTGGGCCGGCCTGGCGGGGAGCGGGGATATCTGCACAAATGCCGAACCGCCTCTGAATCAGCATCGCGACTGATTCAGAGGCGGTTCCATGTTCTGCGCGCCTGTAGGGATTCGAACCCCAAACCTTCTGATCCGTAGATACCCCCGGGGCGTCCATGGGCGTACGTTCCACGCTCGGGCTCGGCTACCCCGGATCTTCCACCCTCGTCCATATCCGTCCGGCGCTCCTGAAAGCAGAACTGAAAGCAACATCCCCTTCATGCTGGGAGTCCGTATCGCGGGGGCGGAGCGTCACTCATTCCGGCACCCGGCCCCCTTGGCGGGGGTTCGGGGGCTTGCCCCTGACGTACGAAGGCCTGCGCCTGATCCACTCGTCGAGGGCTGGAGAGCGTGCGCCGCTACGGCTGCCCCCGCCCTCGTCAACGGCGAAAGAACCCGGTCGGTGCCATGGCTGAATCCGCGCTACATCGGTCGTTGCCTGACGAGGTACACGACAAGGGCCACGACGGCGATGATCACAGCGGCGGTCGCGGCGATGCCGCCGACGATGAGCAGGAGTGCGTCCATGGCGGAACGGTAGTGGCTCGGCGGGGTCGAGGTTGCGGTAACGGCTGATCGGGTCGGGCAGCTTGTCCGGCTGGAGAGTGAGCGCTTGGTCTACGGACTGGGCGCTCTTCTTCATTTGCGCGGCACGTAGGGGGACCGGCCGCCAGGCCGCACGCCCCCGGAGGCCGCGCTCGCGGCCGAAGGCCGCCTTGAGTCAGTAGAGAAAGTTCTCACGTGTCCAGGCCGCACACGGACCAGCTCGTCGACGTCCTATCGATTCAGCTTCCTCGGTTCGAGTCGCGCCACGAGCGTTTCACGGGTCGCTCCGGGAGCAGGCTGGGCTGTTGCCACTCGCCATTAGCAGCGTCTGCGAACCATCCGATCCAACGATCGATGAACGCATCGGGGTCGTCGCGGTCGAGCTGCTCGAGTGGCCATGCCAGCTGCACGGTCCCGATCACATTGCTGAAGGCGACACCAGCCTCGGCGGGGTCCAGGGAGAACGGCACCACCTTCGGCTGCTGCCCGAATGCGGATGCCATGAATGCAGTCTCGAACCACTGATAACTGCCGCGTTCCTGCGCGTCGCAGTACCACAACGAATGGGATCGGCCTGCCCGCGAGCCCCTCCCAAGTCCCTGAACAACGGAGATCACAGCAGAAGCGATCACATCGAATGGACCCTCGGTCCACGGCGCCTCTTGTAGCGGCATGCTCATCCCAATCTGAGCATTCTTGAGCTTGGCGATGAACGCCATCTCACTTCGAACGTCCACCGTCGCAAGTGGAGCGTCATCGACAATGGCTTGACGCATCGGCGCCCAGAAGGAGGAGAACGAGGAGACGGCAGCCTCATAGAGGTCCTCGCGGCGTTTCGCCTCCGCCGCAGAGGCAGTCTTAGCAAGGTCTTCGGCATGCCTTCGTGCCTGCTCGGCTCTGTTCGCTTCAGCCAATCTGCTTGCACCCGGCGATTGGGGTTCACCGAGCACCTTGCCGAGACGCTGGAGAGCGTTGCTCGCACTCGGCCGCGCTTGCGGCGCTTTCAGCATGCACTCTTCGATCAGAGCACGGAGTCGGGAAGTCCCCCGGAGATCGTGGGAACCGGACTGTGGAGGTGCTGCTCCCGAAAGTCGGGCAACTCGGGACCTTCGAATGGCAGCCTTCCCTCAATCACCTCGAAGGCGATGATTCCGAACGCGTACATGTCCGTGGCCGCCACGGCACGTTCACCGGTCCACTGTTCCGGGGCGCCATAGGCCGGGGTCAATCTGAACTTGTATGTCTCGGGCGCAGTCGTTGCCTCTGCGTAGCGGGATATGCCGAAGTCTGTCAGGCACCAACTGCCGTTGTACCGCAAGATGTTTGGTGGCTTGAGGTCTCGATGAACGATGTCACCGTCGAGGCTTGCGAGCGCAGTCGCGATGTCTCCTAGAACGGCGACCGCTTCCTCCAACTCCAGGGAACCACCATTTTCGGCGAGGTGGCGTGCGAGCGACCTCTCGGCCCTAGGCATGACGACGACCCAATCGTCGCCGACGCGACCGTAGTCCAGCATCGGCACGATGTTGGGTCGACCGTCAGCGGTCAGGCGGTCCGCTATCAGGAGCTCCCGGTCGGCACCCGGCACAACCTTGATGAACTTCGCCACGGCGTCTTCACCGGCTTCGTTTGTCGCCAGGTAGACCTGACCGAAACCCGCAGGGTCTGCGTCCGTCAACGGCTCGCCCGCCACGCTGTCCGGCTACCGCCAGATGATCGAAATGTACGTAATCCCGAACATCGGGCACATGCGGTTGCAGTCCGTCCGGCCGATGACGCTGACAAAGTTGTACGTCGACCTGCTCGACCACGGCGGCAAGAACGGCCGTGCGCTCTCTCGTCGGACCGTCGACTTCGTACACGCCACACTGCGGAAGGCGCTCAACGATGCGGTCCACGTCGAGGGTCTGCTTCCGAGCAACCCCGCCATTCGGGCCAAGCGACCGAAGGCCAAGCCGAAGCAGGTGCACGACGTGTGGGACGCTGCTCAACTCCGCGTCTTCCTCGGCCTGGTCGAGAATCACAAGTGGTTCGCGCTCTACCGTCTCGCGGCCTACTCGGGTGCTCGCCGGGGTGAGCTGCTCGCTCTCAAGTGGGCTGACCTCGACTACGCCGACAAGTCGATGCGCATCCGTGCCTCGGCTGGCATGGTCGAGAACCAGCGCTTGGAGGGCTCCACGAAGAGCGGGCGTGAACGGCGGGTATCGCTCGACGACGTGACCCTTGCCGCACTCAAGGCTCACCGTAAGCAGCAGATGAAGGACCAGGCGGTTGCCGGTGAGGCCTGGGAGGACACGGGCCTGGTCTTCGTCAACGGGCTCGGCAAGCCGATCTACCCGACCTCGGTCTACGCGCGTCTGGTTCAGGCCGTCGATGCGTACAACGAAGCGAACAACGCCAAGCCCGAGGACGAGCGTGGTCCCGTTCTCCCCTCGGCTCGCTTCCACGACCTCCGCCACGTTCACGCGACCCTGCTTCTCAAGGCTGGGGTTCCGGTGCACGTGGTGGCCGCTCGCCTCGGGCACGCTGACCCCTCGGTCACGCTCCGGGTCTACGCCCACGTCATCCCCCAGCAAGCCGCCGAGGTCGCTGACCGGTTCGCCCGGCTCCTAGACGACGGCGACGACGCTCCTGAAAGCAGCCCCGAGGACGACACCGACGACGACTCAGCAGAGGGCCGCTGACGTGCTGCTGAAAGCAAATGTGAAAGCAAGCGCCCTTATCTCGGGGCTCCTTGCGGATATGAAGAAGGCCCCTCACCGGGCTTATCGCCTGGTCAGGGGCCTCTTCGTGTGCTGCGCGCCTGTAGGGATTCGAACCCCAAACCTTCTGATCCGTAGTCAGATGCTCTATCCGTTGAGCTACAGGCGCAGTGTTACCGAAGCAACGTGTAGAAGATTAGCGGAAGATGGTCCGTGACCAGAAATCGCCACGTGTGAGAGGATCTGGCGCTAGCCACAGCATCGGGGAGGTGGAGCGTGAGCAAGCGTCAACCCACGCCGTCCGGCGAGGAGAAGAACGTGACCGACGAGGGACGCGCGCCCAGGACGCGTGCACTGCTCGAGGCCAAGGGCATCGAGCTCTTCGAACTCATCGCGAATCAGGGCGGCATCCCGGTATCGGACCCACGGGTCAGCGAGAACGGGGAGTACGCAGGCGCTTTGGCAGCGCTCGAGGAGCTGGGGCTCGTCCGCCATCCCGACGAGGCGCCGGACACCTGGTTGACCGTCGATCCCGCGACCGTGCAGGCCCAGGTCGTCACGCCCATGACCCAGGAGGGGATCAGGCTCCTCCAGGAGTCGGCTGAGTGGGCCAACGACTTCACCGCCCTCCACAGCGCGTGGCGCCGCTCGACTCCGGCCGATCAACGTGGCGGTGGGATCACCAATCTCCACCGGCCACAGATCCAGCCCTACATCGATTCTCTGGTTGCGGAATGCGAATTCGAGGCGCTCACCGCACAGCCACAGGCAACGCGTGATCCCAGCGTGCTCGCGGAAACCGCCCGCAAAGACGCCGCGCTCCTCAGGCGCGGCGTGAAGATGCGGACGCTCTACCAGCACGCGGCGCGTCGCCATTCCGCGACCCGGGACTACGTCGTCGCGGTCTCACAGGCGGGAGGCGAGGTCCGAACACTCGACGAGTTCTTCAACAAGATCCTCATCTTCGACCGGCGGGTTGCGATCATCCCGGGACCCGACGGGATCGACACGGCCATAGCAGTGCGGGAGCCTGCGATCGTGGCCTATTTGGTCGACGTCTATGAGCGATCGTGGGAACGAGCCCGTCCCTTCTCCGCAGCGGACACCTCGACGATGAAAGAAGTGGCCGGCGAGCAGCGGTCGATGACCCTGCGGATGCTGATCGAAGGGCATTCCGACCCTGCTGCATCGAAGCGCCTTGGCGTGAGCCCACGAACGTATGCCGGCTATGTCTCCGACCTCAAGGACGAGTTCGGCGCGGACACCCGGTTCCAGCTGGGCTACGAGATCGGCCGCAGCGATGCCGAGACCGACAGGTTGGGCAACGCTACGCCTCCACCGCGCGACTGATGCCGGTGAACATGTGAAAATTGATCACCGGCATCGGGTGCCGCACATCACCAGCTGGTGTCGGCCTTCCCAGCGACCCAGCTGGTGTCAGCCTTGGTGATCCAGCTGGTGTCGGCCTGAGCCGGGGCCGTAGCGAACATGCTGACGACGACCGTCGCGGCGGAGGCCAGCGCAAGAGCCGCCGCAGAGCGTACGAGCTTCATAGTTTTCCCTTCGTGGTCTCGAGGCCGCCGTTGTCGCCGAGAGGCCTACGCATCGAATTATGGTGCCAGCCGCAGAGCAAGAACAACCTTCGTTCCGCTGTACGAACCTCTGCAACGCACAAAACTGCAGGTCAGAACACGTTTGACCCCCAACGAATCGGGGGTCAAACTCAGTGAAACTGGCGGAGGCGGAGGGATTTGAACCCTCGATGGGGTTTAAGCCCCAAACTCGATTAGCAGTCGAGCGCCATAGACCGGACTAGGCGACGCCTCCATACTGCGCGAACAGGCTACAAGACCAGCGCGTCTGGGACCAATCAGGGTGCGTCAGTGGTCCCGGTCGCCTGGTCGAGCGGCTTGATGGTGGCCTTCAGATGGGCCTGCAGGTCGCGTACGAACTGCTCTCGGTCGATGCTGAGGATGGAGACCGGGATCGTGGTCGCGCCGCCCTTCTTGAGCCGCAGCTCAAGGCACGGCGTGCCGGCGGGCATGGTGGTCACGGCCTCTTGGATGTCGGCCCAGCGGGCCTCGCGCACGCCGGCACCCCGCACGAACGCGATCTTGTAGCCCTGGGCGCTGGCGCGCAGGACGTACGCCTTGTTCCGAAGCCACCAGCCGAACCCGACCACCGCGACGACGCCGACGACCAGCGGGACGAAGATCCACGCGAAGTCGATCCGAGTCGCGATCACGACGGCCGTGCCGGCGAAGACCAGGAGCGCCAGGCCGACCACCGCGGCGCCGAGGAGGCGGGCCTGCAGGGCGGGAGCGAGACGGTAGTAGGTGAGCTCTGCGGATGACACGCTCTCCATTGTGACCGACACGGGCGGCCGTAGCCGCATCGGCTTGCTCCTTTACGTGACCTAGGTCACAATCTGCTCATGACAGGTGTGCTTCCCAATATGTCGGATGCTCTTCGGGCCCTGGATACCGCAATCGCCGCTCCCCGTCCCGGGGCCAACGTCGGCCTCTGGCGCTGGTCGGTGCGCCAGCGCCTGGCCGGCGTACGTGAGGCGCTGCTGATCCTCGACAACGGTCAGGAGTGGCACGCCCTCAACGACGTCGGCGCGCTGCGTGACCGCGGCACGCTGCTGAGCCGGCTCGCGGTCCTCGCCGACGACGTGCTCGACCGCACGGATCTCGAGGATCTGCTCCTCGAGCTGCGCCGGTTGATGATCGACGTGGATCGGCACCTGCAAGAGGTCTGACTCTGGCAGAGGGAGCGGGATTCGAACCCGCGGTAGGTCTCCCTACGACCGCTTTCAAGGCGGTTCCGATCGGCCACTCCGGCATCCCTCCATGTGCCCGAAGGCACGTCGCCGAGTGTAGTGCGCCTGAGGCTCAGGCGCTCAACTCGACGAGAACGTCACCCTCCTGGACGACGTCCCCGCTGGCCACCTTGACCGCCACCACGGTGCCAGGCGCCTCGGCGAGGACCGGGATCTCCATCTTCATGGATTCCAGAAGCATGACGGTGTCCCCGACGGCGACCTTGTCTCCGGGCTGCACTCCGACGCTCATGACATTGGCGACCATCTCGGCAGCGATCGTCGTAGGGGTTCTGCGGCTCATAACCCCAGAACGTACGGGTTACCCGACGGTATCCCTAGTCAGAACGGGGCGTCAGAGCAGCGCGTGGGTGCGGCCCGGCTCGGGGCGTACGGCGCTGGCCTCATCGGCCTCACGCGCCGCCCTGCGGCCACCCCCGGCGGCCGTGGAACCGGTGAGCGCCAGGTCGATGCGGATGATCACGAACGCGATCACCAGGCCGATGAGGATGCTGTAGACGACCGAGAGGGCAGCCTCAGCGAGGCCGACATCGGGGTTGAGGAACGTGCTGGCGACCGGTGCGGTGAGCGCGACACCGAAAAGGGAGACCCACCAGCCCTGGCGGCGCCGGGAGCGCATGTGGGTGCCCCAGACCAGCGCCGGGACGCCGAAGAACGCCTGGATCGGGTGCGGGTAACCACCGATGTGGATGCGGCACCAGCGCTGCATCTCGTCGACCGAGTCCATCAGGCCGGTGCTCCCGTAGCGGCGCAGCATCTCGGCGTAGATCAGGGTGAGCGCGAGCATCAGACCGCCGATGCCGACGACGATCGCGCCCCGTCGGCCGAGTCCGTGCAGGCCGGCGCCGAGGCGGTAGACCGCGAAGAAGGCGATCGCGAGCGAGCAGGCAAGCGTGGCGTACTCGAATCGGGAGACCATCACGACCGGCTCGAACCCGAGCGCGGCGAAGCTTCCGAGCGCGGCGATACCGACAGCGATGAACGCCTCCCGGATCGACTTCGGGAAGCGACGCGCGGGGACGGTGCCCATCACGGCGAGGACCGCGGCCACCGACGCGACCAGGACCGCCGCACCCGTACGCAGCGCCTCGTTGTCCACGAGCACCACGACGAGACCGGAAACTGCCGCCAGGGAGCCGAAGATCAGCGGCCGACCACCGGTGCGGTGGGCCAGCGCGAAGGTGAAGGCGGTGCCGACGACAACGGCGCCGAGGCCTCCGAAGATCCGCGAACCCAGGTCGAAGGCGCTGACCGCGAGGCCGAGCAGACCGACGGCGAGTGCGACCAGCCAGATCGCCCGGACCGTGCCGGCGGTCAGGCTCTCGATGATCCCCAGCCCCGCGCGGGCCGCGCCGGCACCGGGCACCCGCGGCTGGGCGAGGAACGAGGTCACCTTGGCGGCGGGACCGGGACGGCCGGAGGACTCCGCCTCGTAGGGCACCGACGGCTCGTAGACCGGCTCGAGGTGGCCCGACTGGTAGGAGTCGGTCTGGTAAGAGTCGTAGGAGTCCGGCTGGTAGCGGTCCGGCTGGTGAGCCGGCTGCTGGATGTGGGCCGGTGTCTGCGGTGGTGTCTGCACCAGGCCGGGCATGACCGTGTAGGTGCCCGTCGTGGAGTAGGCAGGCGCTTGCCTGGCGCTCGGGGGCGGCGCGGTCGGACCGCTCAGCGCGGGCTCCGGCGTGGGCGCGGGCCGGACCGGCGCGTCCGGATAGGCACCGGTGAACCCGCCTGCGCCGTAGCCACCGCTGACGGGAGCCGGGGGCTCCGGTGAGGTCAGGCGGGCGCGCTTGCCCGTGTAGCCAGTCGGCTCGTCAGGCTGCTGCGACTCGGCGCGCCCGGCGATCCGGCGGCCACCGCCCGGGGTGGGCGGCGGCTCCGGCGGCGGCTGGCGGTCGTCGTACCACGTCTCGTCGGCCCAACCGGTCTGGTTCCAGTCCTGGCTGTTGCTCTGGCCGTCGAAGGGCTGGCCGGTGTCGTGGTAGCCCGACCAGTCGTCCTCCGCCCACTGGTCATACGCCAGCGCCTCGCTCGAGGTCGGCTCGACATATGCGGGTGTGGGCTCGCTGCGACCGGCTGCACGACGGCCACGCTTGCTCTTGTCAGCGCGACGGCGGGGGGCTCGGTCCATAACAGGCGAGGATACCGGGGAAGGGGTGAACCTAACGAGTCATCGATATCCGTTTACCGCCGTGACGAGGAGTTGTTGACCAGCGTCACATTCTGCGGTTGACCAGGGACGGGTTGGTGCGCCGCGCCTCCTCGAGCACGGCCCGATCGATCGTCGCGGAGACGACCTCGTCGCCGTCACCGGCCTCGGTCAGGACGTCCCCGAGCGGGTCGACGATCATCGAATGACCGCAGTAGCGAGGCGTCGACTGGGCGGCGGCCGCGACGAAGACGGTGTTCTCGATCGCGCGCGCACGCACGAGGGTGCGCCAGTGGTCGACCTTGCGCGGACCGGCCACCCACGCCGCCGGGAGCACGATCAGCTCGGCGCCTTGATCGACCAGGCTCCGCGCGAGCTCGGGGAAGCGCAGGTCGTAGCAGGTCATCAGCCCGGTGGGCACACCACCGATGTCGACCACCACCGGCTCGATCGCGCCCGCGACCAGTGCGTCGGACTCCTTGTAGCCGAAGGAGTCGTAGAGATGGATCTTCCGGTACGCCGCCTTCGCCCCGCCCCGTACGAGCAGCGTGTTGAACGGCCTGCCGCCAGGATCGCCGCTCGTCTCGAGCATGCCGGCCACCACCGTGGCCCCGCGCTCCTCGGCCACCCGGGCCACCTCGGTGCCGAACGGCCCGTCCTGGCTCTCGGCGAAGGCGCTCAGGTCGGAACCGGGCTTGCCGAAGTCGCGTGCGAAGACCTCCGGGAAGACGACCAGGTCGCTGTCGCCCGGGGTCAGCTCGGCCAGGAGGGACCGGTTGGCGTCGGGCTCGAGGCCGGAGGCATGCTGCACGAGGCTGATCCGGAGGCTGTTCCACGTGGTCACCTCTCCAGACTAGAGTCCGGGGCGTGACTGCCTGGGACGAATGGGAGCCGTACGCTGCCGTGCTGCTCGCCGGGGGACGCAGCTCCCGGCTCGACGGGATCGACAAGTCCGGGATCGAGCTCGGCGGCCGCACGATGCTGGCCTGGGCGCTGGACGCCGTCGTCGACGCGATGGAGGTCGTCGTGGTCGGCGACGCGGTGCACACCGAGCGACCGGTGACCTTCGTCCGCGAGGATCCCCGCTTCGGCGGCCCGGTAGCCGCCCTGCTGACCGGCGTCGACACGCTCCTGACCCCGCGTGCGTACGTCGGTGTGGTCGCCGTCGACATGCCCTTCCTGCGCCCGCGGACGCTGTCGCGGCTCCGCGAGGCGGCCTTCGGTCGCGACGGCGCCGTGCTCGTCGGGCCCGACGAGCGCCGCCAACTGGCGCTGGTGCTCTCCACCGCGCGGCTCGCCGAGGTCCGCCCGGACCACGAGGGACAGCACGGGATGCCGTTGCGCAAGCTGCTCGCCGACCTCGATCTCGTCGAGGTCCCCTCGGAGGGCGACGAGCACCGCGACATCGACACCTGGACGGACCTGAAGTCGCTCTGAGGAATCGCCGTGGCGCAACTCACCGCTGCCACAGACCCCTAGTGTTGGAGGCATGCGAGCCGTCGTAGCCGAGCAGCCCGGAGGACCCGAGGTCCTCACCGTCACAGACCGTCCCGACCCGGAGGCGGGCCCTGGCGAGGTCGTGATCGACGTCGCGGCCGCGGGGCTCAACCGGGCCGACCTGCTGCAGCGCCAGGGCTTCTACCCGCCGCCGAAGGGTGCCAGCGACATCATCGGGATGGAGTGCAGCGGTGTCGTCTCGGCGGTCGGCGAGGGCGTCGACGAGTGGCGGGTGGGTGACGAGGTGTGCGCGCTCCTGGCCGGGGGTGGCTACGCGACCAAGGTCGCCGTCCCGGCCGGGCAGGTGATGCCGGTGCCCGAGGGCGTCGACCTGGTCACCGCCGCGGCGCTCCCCGAGGTCGCCGCGACCGTGTGGTCCAACGTGTTCATGGTCGGCGGTCTGACCCCTGACGAGACGTTCCTGGTCCACGGCGGGGCCGGCGGGATCGGCACGATGGCGATCCAGCTCGCCAACCAGATCGGCGCCCGGGTGATCACCACGGTCGGCTCGGCGGAGAAGGCCGAGCTGGCCAAGTCGCTCGGCGCCGAGGTCGCCGTCAACTACAAGGACCAGGACTTCGTCGAGGTCGCCAAGGTCTACGGCGGCGCAGACGTCATCCTCGACAACATGGGCGCGAAGTACCTCGCCCGCAACATCGACGCCCTCAACCCCGAGGGCCGGCTCGTCATCATCGGGATGCAGGGCGGGACCAAGGCGGAGCTCGACATCAACGCCCTCCTCCGCAAGCGGGCCGCGGTCATCGCCACCAACCTCCGCGGACGCCCGGTCGAGCAGAAGGCGAGGATCTGCGCCGAGGTCGTCGAGCGCATCTGGCCGATGGTCGAGGCCGGTGAGGTGAAGGCGGTCGTGCAGGACGTACTTCCGCTGGCGGAGGCCGCCGAGGCGCACCGGCTCATGGAGTCGGGCACGCACACCGGCAAGATCCTGCTGACCACCGCGGGATAGGTAGGGTTGAGCGCATGACGCAGGAGCAGACCGGGGAAGTCGTGGTCATCGGACCCGACGGGCAGCCGATCGCGGTGCCCGCCGACGTACTCAAGGACGCCAGCGCGCCGGAGGCCGGCGAGGACGAAGAGCGCGACGTGACCGACCTCGTGGAGCAGCCCGCGAAGGTGATGCGGATCGGATCGATGATCCGCCAGCTCCTCGAGGAGGTGAAGGCCGCCCCGCTCGACGAGGCTTCCCGCAACCGGCTCCGCGAGATCCACCACGCCTCGATAAAGGAGCTCGAGTCCGGGCTCGCGCCCGAGCTGGTCGAGGAGCTGGAGCGGCTCTCGCTGCCCTTCGCCGAGCAGCAGACCCCGTCCGAGGGCGAGCTGCGGATCGCGCAGGCCCAGCTGGTCGGCTGGCTCGAGGGCCTCTTCCACGGCATCCAGACCGCCATCTATGCCCAGCAGGTCGCAGCACGGGCGCAGTTCGAGCAGATCCGCAAGGGCCTGCCGCCGGGCGTGAGCCTCTCCCCCGAGGGCCAGCCCGCCCCCGGCCAGGGTGGGCCCCAGCAGCAGGGTCAGCACGACCACGGTGACTCCTCCGGCGGGCTCTACCTCTAAGGCAGCGGCCCGCCGGCGAGAGCGACGACGACGCCGACCCCTGCCGCGAGCAGGAGCGTGAGAACGACCCCGCGCTTGAACAGCAGCAGGAGTACGCCGGCGGCGGCGAGCACGGCCCACTGCCACCACTCGCTCGTCGCCATCGCCAGCGGGACCGCGGAGCCGAGGATCGCGCCGATCGCGGCCGGCCCCGCACCGTCGAGGAAAGCGCGCGCGAGCGGCGAGGAGCGCAGCGCCTCGAAGTGCCGCCCACCGGCGATGATCATCAGGAACGACGGCCCGAAGGCGATCACCGCCGCGCCCAGCGCCCCGAGGAGCCCCGCGGCGGCGAACCCGACGACCGCGACGGTGTGGACGACCGGGCCCGGCGTGATCTGCCCGAGCGCGACCGCGTTGAGGAACTCCGCGTCGCTCATCCAGCCGTAGCGATCGACCGCGTCGGACTGCATCAGCGGGATGATCACGAACCCTCCGCCGTACGACAGCGCACCGACCTTGAAGGCCGTCCACGCCAGCGGCGCTGCGACCGCGGCGGTGAGTGCTCCCTGGGCCAGGATCGGCGCCGTGAGGACGGACTGGAAGGAGTTCGTACGCCACGGCCGCCGCATCGCGACCTCGACCAGCCCGGCACCGACGAGCACGAGGACCACCCACGCTCCGGTGGTCGCGGCGGCGACGGTGCCGACGACGGCGTAGAGGATCCAACGCGGACGCGACGGCGTCCGCTCGTAGGAGGACGGCACCAGCGCCCACCCGGCCTGGACCGCGACCGCGGCGACCGCCGCCCCTGCCCCGGCACCGGCGCCCAGGACCCAGGAGGGCGGGTCGCCCAGGAACAGCGCCGCCAGGGCGAGGATCAGCACCAGGCCGGGCAGGATGAACGCGAGACCGCCGACCAGCGCACCGAGCGCGCCGCGGACCCGCCAGGCGGTGAAGATCGCCAGCTGCGTCGAGGAGGGACCCGGCAGCAGGTTGCAGGTCGCGATCGCGTCCTCGAACTCCTCCGGCGCCACCCAGCCGCGGCGCTCGACGACGGTCTGGCGCAGCAGCCGGATGTGGGCGGGTGGACCGCCGAACCCGATGATGCCGATCCGGCCCCACTCTCGGGTGATCTCCGCCAAGGACGTCATGACGCGCAGCGTACGGGTCCAGGCGTCCGTTTCTCAGATGTGGATGTTCCGTAACTTCAAAGTGGACGAAAGCCGCGTCATGACCTTGCGCTGGTCCCGTTCCACTCACGTGAAGGCCGCCGGACAACGAACGGCCAGCGCCGCCCGCCGAGAAGAGGAAACACCATGGCTACCACCACGATCACCGCACGACACCGCAGTGACCTGACCGCCGTCGAGTCGATCCGCAACAACATCCTCGACGCCGTCCGCAGCATCCGTAAGAACGACCAGGCCGAGCACAAGCACCGCGGCGGGATGCCGTCCGCCGTCGGCACCACGATGTTCGGCGTCGCCGCCCTGGCCGCCACCGGCATCGTCGCTCTCGGCGTCGTCCGCTGACCATGCGCCTTCATCTTCGGTCCGTCGTCCACAGCCTGAGGCTGTGGGTGGACGCCCTGGGCCTGCTGAGGGGGAGGCCCAGAGCGCGGTCGGGGGGCCGCTTCACGGACTGAGTGTCGTCGCGCGCGCCATCGGGGGATCGGCGCGCGTGACGACACGCGCCAGAGATCTCGTCATACCGAGGGATATGGACGGATCTCGAAAGACCGCAGCCGGCCATCCGTGAGGATGGTCGGCTGCGGTGCTTCCGTGACCGGAACCGGCAGTCAGGCCGGGACCGTCGATTCCTCCACCCACCCGCCGTCGGCCGGATCAGCTGGGCCGGAGGCGGCCGACTCGCGGCGTACGTCGGCGTCCTTCCACAGGTCGAGGAGCACCGCCGGCCAGATCTCCTCGTCGGTCGTCGCGAGCTCCGCGCGGGTCCACCAGCGGTAGGCGGCCATGGTGAGCTGCTCCTCCTCGGTGTGGCCCGCGGTCGAGACCTCGAAGGCCGGCACCCAGCAGGCGAAGAAGAAGTCCTCCTGGTCGATGACCACGTCGCTGTAGCCGTGCACCACGGTCCGCCGCATCGTCGGCCCGACCAGATCGGCCTCGGTGACCCGCAGACCGGTCTCCTCCTCGACCTCGCGCACCGCCGCGGCCACCTCGCTCTCGCCGTCGTCGATGCCACCGCCGGGAGTGATCCACCACCGCAGGCCCGGTATCCCCGGGTCGGAGTCGGCGAAGAGCAGGAGCCGGTCGCGGTCGTCGATCAGGAGTACGCGAGCCGTGCTGCGACTCCGGCGCGGCCGCTCCTCGGGCGGGACGGGGACGAAGGTGCGGGGTGAGTCTTCCTCGGACGCCATGGCCCCATCCTCACCCACGTGGCGCGTACATGATCATGCCCATCCCGGCCAGGCACAGCGCGGCGCCGGCGATGTCCCACCGGTCGGGCCGGTAGCCGTCCATCGCCATCCCCCAGGCGATCGAGCCGACGACGAAGACACCGCCGTACGCCGCCAGGATCCGCCCGAAGTGGGCGTCGGGCTGCAGCGTGGCGACGACGCCGTAGAGGCCGAGCGCGATGAATCCGGCGCCCACCCAGAGCCAGCCGCGGTGCTCTCGCAGTCCCTGCCAGACGAGCCAGGCGCCGCCGATCTCGGCGACCGCGGCCAGGGCGAAGAGCAGGAGCGAGCGGAGGATCAAAAACCGTCGCCGATCAGGTGGGCGCCACCCAGCGGGTCGTTGTTCCACGAGATCGTCGTCCAGCCCTCGTCGGGACCGCCCTCGACGACCGCAAGCCCGGTGTTGCGGATCCGGTTGTCGTCGCCGAACGCGGGCGACTGCGTGGTGCGCAGGCCGGTCCACATCCGGATCGCCGCACCGTGCGAGACGATCGCGACCGTGTCGTCGGGCTCGTGCTGCTTGACCACGGCCTGGACGGCGGCGTCGAAGCGCGCCAGGAACTCATGACCCGCCTCGCCGCCCGGGACCGGGGTCTCGAGCGTGCCGGCGATCCAGTCGGCGAGCGCCTCGAGATAGGCCGTCACCGACTCCTTGTCGGTGGCCATCTCCAGGTGACCCGCGTTGATCTCCTCGAACCCCTCCTGCACCACGACCGGCAACCCGAGCCGGGCGGCGAGCGGCTGAGCGGTCAGCTGCGTACGCACCAGCCGGGAGGCGTACAGTCCCGCGATCCTCTCCCCCACCAGCGCATCCGGCACGGCCGCGGCCTGGGACAGTCCGAGCTCCGTCAATCCGGCGCCGGGGAAAGCAGTGTCGAGCGCCCCCGAGACATTGCTAGGGGTCTGGCCGTGTCTGATCAGCAGAAGTCTCATATGCCGGTAAGGGTACGGGACCACCCCCACCGAGAAGTCGGTTACGACGGACGATCAGTCGCTCACGTCGGCCGGGGAGTCACCGACTAGGCTGAATCCGGACGAACTACTTCCGGGAGCCGCCACGATGGGACATGACGAGAGCCCGACAGCACGGGCGCTGCTCACCCTCGAGCTGCTGCAGTCCTCCCCCGGCATCACCGCCGAGCGGCTGGGCGAGCGACTGCGGGTGACCGAGCGTGCCGCCCGTCGCTACGTCGCCATCCTGAGGGAGGCCGGGATCCCGGTCGAGTCCGAGCGCGGTCCCTATGGCGGCTACCGCCTGGGCCGCGGGATGCGTACGCCGCTCATCTTCACCACGGCCGAGGCGCTCGGTCTGGTGATGGCCCTGCTCGACGGCCACCACGACATCGCCGACGCCACCGGCCCGGTCGGCAGCGCCCTCGGCAAGATCGGCCGGGTACTGCCTCAGTCGCTGGCCGAGACCGTGGCCGCGGTGCGGCGTACGATCTCGGCCGTCCCGGACCAGAGCGCCGTCTCGCCCGACCCGGACATCACCACGAGCCTGGTCCAGGCCTGCGACTCCCGGCGGCGGACCACCATCGCCTACACGACCGAGAACGGCAACGAGCGCAAGATGGTCGTCGACCCGTGGGCGGTCGTGGTGCGCCACGCCCGCTGGTATCTGCTCTGCTGGTCGCACACCGCCGACGCCCGCCGCGTGCTCCGGGTCGACCGGATGGGCGCGGTCGACATCGAGGAGACCACGTTCGTACGTCCCGAGATCGACCCCGTCGCCGAGGTCGAGGAACACCTCGGTGAGGGCTGGGCCTATGCGGTCGAGGTCATCTTCGAGGCCCCGTTCGCGCAGGTCGACCGGTATCTTCCGCGCGTCCTGGGCCGACTCGAGCCCATCGACGACAGCCGCTGCCGTCTCGTCGGGAGCACCAACAGCCCGAGCTGGTACGCCCAGGAGCTCGCCCGCCAGGCCGTTCCGTTTCACGTCGTCGAAGGTGACGAGGTACGCCGCTGCGTCGCCGACCTGGGTCGGCGGCTGCTCGAGGCCGCGGAACCCCGCTGACCCGCGCTGACCAGCGGGGGCTCAGGTCAGGCGCGCGGGAAGGTGGGAGTAGCCGCGGAGGATGCGGGTGGGGTGACGCTCGCGGCCGTCGAGGAGCTTCAGGTCCGGGAAGCGCTCGAAGAGGAGCCGGAGGCCGATCTCGCCCTCCATCCTGGCCAGAGCGGCGCCGAGGCAGAAGTGGCGGCCGCTGGAGAAGGAGATGTGGTCGCGGGCGTTCTCCCGGGTCACGTCGAACACGTGCGGGTCGCTGAACACCGCCGGGTCGCGGTTGGCGGCCGCGAGGATGGTGTTGATGATGGTGCCGCGCGGGATCGGCTCCCCCGCGATCACCGAGTCCCGGCAGGCGACCCTGCCGGTCAGCAGCACCGGCGGGTCGAGCCGGAGCACCTCGTCGGCGGCGTTCGCCCACAACTCGGGGCGATCGCGCAGGATGTCGAGCTGATCAGGGTTGTCGTGGAGCAGCGCGATCCCGTTGCCGATCAGGTTCACCGTGGTCTCGAACCCGGCCGCGAAGACCAGGCCGGCGATCGCGCGCAGCTCGGGCTCGCTGAGCCGGTCGCCGTCCTCACGAACCGCCACGAGCTGGCTCAGCAGGTCGTCGCCGGGATGGGCCGCGATGTGGTCCAGGTGTCCGCGCAGCCAGGTGTCGAACTCCTCCAGCGACGCCTCCATCCCTCGGAAGGTGCCCCAGTCGAGACCGATGTCGAGGCTCAGCGCGGCGCCCTTCCCCATCTCGAGCATGCGCTCGCGCAGCTCGACCGGCACCCCCAGCACCTCCGAGATGACGGTGATCGGCAGCAGTCCGCAGTAGCGCGTGACCAGGTCGACCTCGGAGGCCCCTGACTTCTCCAGGTCGTCGAGAAGCTCGCGGGCGATCTCCTCGGTGCGCCCGCGCAGCCGCTCCACGGCCTTCACCGTGAACACCCGCGTGACGAGCTTGCGATAGCGGGTGTGGGCCGGCGGCTCGGTCGCAAGCAGCGACGGCGGCTGGATCGGGTTGAAGACGTCGCTGGCCGCCCAGGTGCCGGCCTTCGCCATCCACCCGCCGCCCGCGTCGGGCGCGAAGAACCCGGTCACGAAGTCGGGGCTGGTCAGCACCTCGCGGATCACCGCCTGATCGGTCGCGACCTGGCTGAATGCGCCCCGATAGAGCGGCCCCTGCGCACGCACCTCCTCGAAGAGGTCCACCAGGTCGAAGGTGTGCGACCCCGGTCCGCTGAGGATCAGGTCACCCTGGAGGTCGCCCTTCTTCGCGGATCGCGTGATGACCGTACGCGGCAACCCGTGCCCCAGCACCCAGCGCACACCCTGTTTGGCGGTGCGCTCCACCTTGTGGAGCGTCCGGCCGGCGATCCTGGACGTGCGGACCGGCGGCGTGATCTTGAGCGGCATGCGAAACCTCCGAGGCACAGGAACACGTTCCTGTGCAGCGTACGCCGGACCGGAGTCCCACACATCCGACCCTGGTAGCAATTCAGTCCTGTATCGAACCGCCTCGGTCCTGCAGGATCAACGCTTCACGAACTCGCGATCGCCCTTCGGCCAGGAGTGCGTGTAGCCGGTGACCTTCACGGCCCCGTCGACGCGGACGCTCCACTCCGCATGCCCGGACGCGACCGGCTTGATCACCACGAGCTGCTCGGGCTCGGTGATCGTGACCGTACGCGTGAACCGCTCCGGCGCACCCCACGGATCCATCGCGATCGTGGCGGTCACCGGCAGCCTGCTGGCATCGATCCGCAGCCCGATCGCCTCCGTCATCGCGATCGCCCTCACCGACAGCGTCCTGGTCGGCTCGGGCGCCGGCTTCTTGGTCGGTTTGGGCGTCGGCGTCGGCGTCGGCTCGACCCGGACGGAGGACGCCGTCGCGCTCGGCGAGGGCGACGCCGAGGGCGGCTCGATGACCTCGTCGCTGGCCCCGGCGGTCGGCTCCGACTGCTGGCTCTGCGGCTCCTTCTTGTCGGAGGAGTCGGCGTCGGAACCGGTCACGACGCCGCGTACGACCTCGTAGATCAGGATCAGCAGGAGCAGGCAGACCACGACCAGCACCACCCGGCCGCGACGCGTGATCCGCGAGCGGCGGTAGGGGCCCGGCTCCATGTGGTGCAACGGCACCAACGGTCCCGGCGCGCGCTCGGCGACGGGCTCGGCGACTGGCTCGGCGACTGGCTCGGCGACTGGCTCTGGGTTCGGCTCGGGCAGCGGGGCGGGCGCCGGAGGAGGCGCGGGTGCCGGTGCTGGCGGCGGGGCAGGTTCCGGCTCGGGCTCGGGATCGGGCTCTGGATCGGGCTCGGGCTCGGGCTCCGGCTCAGTCACGGGTTCGTCGACCACAGGCGCCGGCACGGCCAGGACCGGCGGGACGTACGGCTCGGGCTCGGGCTCGGGTTCGGGCTCGGGCTCGGGAAACGGCTCGACCTCGGCCTGGATGACCAGCGGCGCGATCGCGGTAGGAAGCCACGCGGCGCCTGGAACCTCGTCGGGCGAGCCGTAGCTCCCGAAGACCTCGAGAGTCTCGAAGTCGGTGACGTGCCCGTCGGGATGGACGACCATCCGGACCCGGGCCTCGTCGTCGGTGGCGACGACCTGGACGGGCTTGCGGCTCGGGCCGGCGAGCTGCTCGCGTACGGCCCGGATGCCGGCTTGGTGCGGATCCTCTCCCCACGGACGATCCACCACGAGGCCGTTGAGCGTCGTGACCCCGCGGGTGACGGAGAGGATGGCTGTCTGCTTCCGGGCCATCAGCGGCCTCCGGAAGGGTCAATGCACACGTGTGGGGGTCCTCGCGGTGGGGAGCGGGCAACGGGCTCGGAAAGTGTGTCGTTCAAGCCTCAACTGGGCAACTCACACGCGCAAGCCCTACCCACCAGTTACCGTCTTGTCAGCCTGCCTTGTCAGGCGACTTCGCGAACCCTGTCCTCGAGGAAGTCGTCGAGCATGTCCACGGCGACCGCGTTCGCGGCCTCGATCTTCTCCTGGCTGACCCCGCACATCCGCAGGCACGAGGACGCGATCGCCCATGCCTCAGGGCACGAGATCCTGCGGACCGTGTTCTCGGTGATCATCTCGGCGCGCATGTTGATGACGCCTTCGACCTGCTGGATGAGCATGTTGCCCAGCTGCTTCAGGCTGACACCTTCCAGCACCTTCTCCGAGGCCACCTTGCTGGCGAGATCGGCATAGGCGGCGGCCAGCTCCTGGTGCTCCTTGCGGAACTCGGTGTAGACCTCGCCGTTGGTCACATCCGGCAGCATGTAGAGCATGCCGACGTTGTGGTCGACATCGGCAAGGGTGCGTACGTCGACGAGAACCAGCAGATAAAGAGCGGTCTCGTAATCGAGCGGCGGCACCTGGCTGAGGATCTTCTCGACCTTGTCCGTGGTCGGGCGGACCGACTTACGGAGCAGCTCGACGAGGATCTCGTCCTTGCCTGCGAAGTGGTAGTAGAGAGAGGCCTGACGGATGCCGACCTGGTCGGCGATCTCGCGGGTGGACGTCGCCGCGAAGCCCTGGGACACGAAGAGTCGCGCCGCAGCATCGAGGATCTGGTCACGTGGTGAGGCAGTACCCGAATCGGGCACATGCCTGGGGCGGCCGGGCCGAGAACGCCTAGTTGTCATGTACGCCATCTAAGCGGCCTCCCGAGTTTCGGGGAAGATTCGAAAGAGTCTTCTTCCCCTAAAGAACAGAGTCGAAAGTCCTACGGGAGGGTTGAATTCTCTGTCAACAAAGTGTATGACGCGACCAACCGATAGACACAGCACAGCATCCTCCCCGGGAAATAATGCTGGCGGCATTCTGCCCAGTGTGACGGGGTTTCCGGCGGCTGAACAGGGTCGTGTGCCATCAGGAGGAATGACCCCGGTCCCATAACCGATATCCACACCACACGTTAAAGGCCCTGCTCAGACCGGTAACGTCGCCAGCCACCGTGCGATGAGATATCAGCGGCCCTTTCGACCGCAATCGGCTCCACGAGAAATCCCGAGACGGAGGAGCCGTCCTCCAACGTCACCTTTCCGATCGCCATCGGAGCAGGTACGCCACCCACGAACGTCCCGAAGCCCGCGGCCGGGACGCGCCAGAGCTCGCCCGCGATCCGCACTCCGGTCGCGGGACCACCGACGCGGACCAGTCCGGGCTTCGGCGGCGCCGTCTCCAGGGCGAACAGCCGGTAGTCCGCCGAGGTCGACACCGGGCGCAGCAGGGTCGCCCCGGCCTCGACCAGCTGGTGGTTGAGCGGCATCCCCGACAGGTGCGCGCCCACCACGAACAGATCGACGCTCGAGCTGAGCAGGGCGTGGCCCAGCGCGGCCAGGGTGCGGTCGCTTCCAGCCGCCCCGGTCAGCATCACCCCGAAGGGCAGACCGCCTACCTGGCCGGCCGGGATCGCGAGCGAGGCCATGTCGAGGAGGTTCGCGAAGTTCGTGTAGCGGCCCAGGCGCGCGTTCGCGCCCACCGGATCCGCGGCCACCTCGGCCAGCGTCGGATGCCACGTCGTCGTCGGCGTCAGCAGCGCCGAGCAGCCCGCGAGGGCCTCTCTGCCCGCCGCCCCGAGGCGCGCCAGGCGGGAGACGTCGCGTGCCCAGTCGGCCGCTCGGGCCGATGCCCCGGCGAGGACGATGTCGGCGACCGTCGGGTCGAGGTCCGTCCCGATGAGGTCGCGGTTGGCTTCGAGGTGGGAGCCGACGGCGGCGTACCTCTCGGCGACGAAGGCGCCCTCGTAGAGCAGCCTGGCCGCCTCGAGCAGTGCCGAGATGTCGGTCTCGACGACCTCGATCCCGGCAGAGGCCAAGCGTGCGACCACGGCCCCGAAGGCGTCGGACCATCCCGGCGCGAGCCCGTCGAGATGCTCGCCGGTGGGCACCGCCACCCGCGGCACCGGCGGCAGACCGGCATCCGCCGGCGACGTACGCGACAACGGGTCCGAGGGATCGGGTCCGGCCATCAGCTCCGCGGCTGCCCGCGCGGACGCGAGATCCCGGGCGAAGACGGTGACGCAGTCGAGCGTGTAGCAGGCGGGCACGACACCGGTGACCGGCACCAGCCCGCGCGTCGGCTTCACCCCGACGATGCCGTTGAGCGCCGCCGGCACCCGTCCGGAGCCCGCGGTGTCGGTCCCCAGAGCGAGATCGACCAGGCCGAGGGCGACCGCGACCGCCGAGCCCGACGAGGACCCGCCCGAGATCCGGGTCGGGTCCCAGGCGTTGCGGACCGCGCCGTACGGGCTGCGGGTGCCGACCAGCCCGGTCGCGAACTGGTCCAGGTTCGTCTTTCCCACGACCAGGGCCCCGGCCGCGCGCAGCCGGGCGACGGCGGTGGCGTCGACCGACGGCGTGTAGGCGTAGGACGGCGCTCCGGCCGTGGTCGGCAGGCCGCGGACGTCGATGTTGTCCTTGACCGCCAGCAGACGGCCGGCCAGGGGAAGGACCTCCCCGCCGGCCACGTTCGTGTCGATCGCGGCGGCCTCCTCGAGCAGGTCCTCCCGCGTACGCAGCGAGATCCAGATCTCCGGCCGGTCCGACGCCTCGATCCGGTCGAGCGCGTCGACGGCGCGGTCGACCGCGCCGCCGGGAAGCGAGTGGATCAAGATCCGGGCCCGTCGAGCGGCCGCACCGCGGCGATGACCTGTCCCGGGACGATCTGCTCGCCCGGCTTCACGTAGACCTCGGCCACCTCGCCGGCGACCGGGACGGGGACGCTCGCCTCCATCTTCATCGCCTCGACGACCATCAGCGGGTCGTCCTGTGCCAGCCTCGACCCGCGGCTCGCCACGACCTTCCAGACGGTCGAGGTGAACGGCGCGGTCACCTGCACGCACCCCTCCGGCACCTCGACCTCCGAGGGGTCGCCCCGCCCGTCGATGCGGTCGCAGATGTCGAACTCACCTGCCGCCTTCCAGCGCTCGCGCTCCTCGTCGAAGGCCGCGGACTGCTGGTCACGGAAGTCCGCGATCGAGTCCGCGTTGGCGGTGAGGAAACGGTCGTAGTCCTTGATCGAGAAGGTGCCCTCCTCGGTCTCGAACTCACCGCGCCCGGCGTCGACCTCAGCCCGGAGCTCGAGGAGCTCGTCGGCGGAGACGGGGTACCACTCGATCCGGTCGAAGAACCGCAGCGCCCATGGGTCGTCGTGGAAGAGTCCGCCGGCCGACGTGGAGCGCCGAAATCGGTTGAACACCTGGGTCGTCCGCCCGACCAGCTGATACCCGCCCGGCCCCTCCATGCCGTAGATGCACATGTAGGCACCACCGATGCCGACGGAGTTCTCCGCAGTCCAGGTGCGCGCCGGGTTGTACTTCGTGGTCACCAGCCGGTGTCGCGGGTCCAGCGGGGTCGCGACCGGCGCCCCGAGATAGACGTCCCCCAGCCCGAGGACCAGGTACGACGCGTCGAAGACCGTCCGGTGGACATCCTCGACCGAGGCGAGCCCGTTGATCCGGCGGATGAACTCGATGTTCCACGGCGCCCACGGCGCGTCGTCACGTACGCCGGCGGTGTAGCGCTCGATCGCCTCCCGGGTCGCCGGGTCGTCCCAGGACAGCGGCAGCCGCACCCGCCGTGAGGGCACGGTCAGCTCGGAGCTGGCCGGCAGGTCCTCCTCCAGCTCGCGGAGCAGTCCCGCGACCTGGCCGGCCCGCAGGACCGAGGAGTCGGTGTGGACCTGCAGCGACCGGATCCCGGGCGTGACGTCGATGATGCCCGCGGGCGCGTGCTCGGCCAGCGCCGACTGCAGTGCGTGCACCCGCATGCGGAGGCCCAGGTCGAGCGTCATCGGCCCGTACTCGACCAGCACGGAGTTGTCGCCGCTGCGCCGGTAGGTGACCTCCGGCCTCGCCGGTGTCCGGGGCAGGCGGCCCAGGACCCCGTCGTCGCCGTCGCCGCCCGACCCGTGGGCCACGGTCAGCGAGGAGCGGTGGTTGACCAGGCTGGCCGCCTTGCTCTCCCGCACCGGGACGAACCGAACTGCGTCCCCCGGACGCAGTTGCCCGATCTTCCACAGCTCGCCGCTGGCGACGACCGCCGGGCAGACGAAGCCGCCCAGCGACGGCCCGTCGGGGCCGAGGATGATCGGGGTGTCCCCGGTGAAGTCGAGCGACCCCACCGTGTAGGGCGTGTCGTGGATGTTCGACGGGTGCAGCCCCGCCTCGCCACCGTCGGCACGAGCCCAGGTCGGCTTCGGCCCGATCAGGCGTACGCCGGTGCGAGCCGAGTTGTGGTGCACCCGATAGCTCGCCGAGTAGAGCTGGTCCAGGTCCGCGCGCGTGAAGAACTCCGGAGCCCCGTGCGGCCCTTCGGTGACGCCGATCTCCCAGGTGTTGGTCAGCGCCGGTCGCCGTGACACCGGCGTCGCCGCCGGCTGCGCCTGCGGGTCGACCGCGGAGCCCGGGCGGAGCACGTCACCGCGCTGCAGCGTACGCCCGGCGTGACCGCCGAACCCGCCCAACGTGAACGTCGAGGCACTGCCCAGGTAGTCCGGCACGTCCAGGCCACCACGGACCGCGATGTAGGTCCGCAGACCCGGCCCGTCGGTGCGGCCCAGCGTCAAGGTCGCCCCAGCGGGGAGCTCGATCGGCTCCCACTGCGGGGCGGGGACGCCGTCGACGCTGACCGGCATGGGGGCACCGGTCACGCAGACGACGGCGGGATCGGAGAAGACCAGCGTCGGCCCCCCGGCCGTCGTCCGGCCCGTTGCCAGCGGCACCGTGACCTCGAGGCCCGGTGCACCACGGTGGTTGCCGACCGCCAGGTTGGCCTCGGCGAAGGAGACCGGGTCGAACGGACCCGAAGGAGGCACCCCGACCTGCCAGTACCCCACCCGGCCCGGAAGGTCCTGGACGGTGGTGAGCACGCCCGGGTCGAGGACGTCGATGCGCCGGTCCGGGTCACCCCCGCTGCCCTCCTTGGCGCGTTCGGCGAGGGTCGAGGTCGAGTGCGTGGCCGAGCGGAGCTCGGGATAGGTCGTCATCGCGCGCAGCGCGGAGACGTTGGTGACGATGCCGTCGATCCGGGTCTGGGCGAGCGCGGAGCCCAGTGTGTCCAGCGCCTCGTCGCGGGTCGCCCCGGTGGCGATCACCTTGGCGAGCAGCGGGTCGTAGTGAGGCGAGACCTCGAGCCCGGTCTCGATCCAGGAGTCGACCCTGACGGTGTCGGTCGGCTCCGGCAGGATCGCACGCGTGACCAGGCCGGAGGACGGCATCGAGTCCTTGGCCGGGTCCTCGGCGTAGACACGGGCCTCGACGGCGTACGCCCGGGGTGGAGGGCACGTGCGGAAGAGCTCGTCCGGAAGGGCATTGACGCCGTCGCGGGCCAGTCGCAGCATCAGCGCAACGATGTCGATGCCCATCACCTGCTCGGTGACGGCGTGCTCGACCTGGAGGCGGGTGTTCATCTCCAGGAAGGAGATCTGCTCACGGCCCGGGTCGTAGACGAACTCGACGGTGCCCGCCGAGCGGTAGGAGGCCGACTTGGCGAGCTGACGCGCGGAGTCGTGCAGGACGGTGCGTACGTGCTCGGGAAGAGCAGGCGCGGGCGCCTCTTCGATGACCTTCTGGTTGCGGCGCTGCAGCGAGCAGTCGCGGTCGCCGAGCACGGCGACCTGACCCTCTCCGTCGCCGAAGATCTGCACCTCGACGTGACGGGCGGGACGCACCAGGTGCTCCAGAAACACCCCGGCGGTCCCGAAGCTGGTCTGGGCGAGCCGCGCGACCCGCTCGAAGGCAACCCTCACGTCGGACTCCGAGCTGCACGCGGTCATCCCGATGCCACCACCGCCGCCGGTCGCCTTGACCATGACCGGCAGCCCGATCCGCGCGGCCTCCTCGGCCGCCTCGTCGGGACCGGAGAGCAGGCCCGTGCCGGCCAGCATCGGCACCCCGGCGCTCTCGGCGAGCCGGCGCGCCGAGTGCTTCTCCCCGAAGGCGCTGATCTGGTCGGGGGTCGGACCGACGAACCGAAGGCCTGCCGCCTCGACCTCCCGGGCGAAGGCGGCGCTCTCGGACAGGAAGCCGTACCCGGGGTGGAGCAGCCCCGCGCCGGTGCGCAGGGCTGCTGCGATGATCAGATCGCCTCGCAGATAGGAGTTCCGCGCGGGCGCGGATCCGAGGCAGACGGCCTCGTCGGCCTCCCGCACGTGTGGCGCCGCCCGGTCGGCCTCGGAGAAGACCGCGACCGTACGCATCCCGAGCTCGCGCGCCGTGCGCATCACCCGGCGGGCGATCTCCCCTCGGTTGGCGACCAGGACGGTGTCGACGGACAGTCCGGTATCTGGGCCAAACGTCATGCGTCGGCCTCGTAGTCCACGTCCGGCTCGGACACGATCATCCGCAGCGGCGTCGGGTTGAAGTCGTTGCAGGGGTTGTTCATCTGCGGGCAGTTGGAGATGAGCACGAGCGTGTCGATCTCCGCCCGCAGCGCGACCCGCTTCCCCGGTGCCGACATGCCGTCGACGATGCCGAGGGCGCCGTCCTCCTCGACGGGCACGTTCATGAACCAGTTGATGTTGGAGACGATGTCGCGCATGCCGAGACCGTGCTTGGCACCCTCGGTGAGGAAGTTCTCCCGGCAGCCGTGGTGATACATCACGTGGTGCCCGTAGCGCAGCGTGTTGGACTCCCGCGAGCAGGCGCCGCCGATGGTGTCCTGGCGGTCGATCTCGTTGTCGACGACGGTCATCAGGGCACGACCGAGGTTGCTGCGCAGCACGGTCCCGGTGCGGATGTAGGCGTTGTCCTGCCACGCGAGCGTGTCCGGCGCGCTGTAGCGCTCGTCCGTCTCGTGAGCGTTGTAGAGCAGGCAGTCACCCGACTGGTTGCCCCCGACATCGACGATCGTCAGCACCTGCCCGGCACGTACGACACCCGACCACGACGCCCGCGGAGCGACCTGCTCGTCCAGCACGACGGCACCCGGCACCAGCGGGTCACCCCACTCCAGGTGAGTGCCGTCGGCGTACGACGCACCGACCGGGACGCTGGAGATCAGCTGGCCGTCGGGCGTCAGGTAAGTGGCCACGGGAACAGGAACAGTCGTCACAGGCCTCATCACCGGGTTGTCGATCGTGGTAGTCACAGGCCCCGAGCCTCCGCATAGTCGAGTGTGTTCAGATATGCCCGCCGCACCTCGGGAGAGGCATCGAAACGCTCGTCCGCCGGGGTGGTCGGGGTGGTCTCCGGCGTACGCCAGGCGTGCACGCGCAGCGGCCCGACGATGTACTCCGGACGTGGGTCCCGCGGATGCGGGACGTTGGCGATCAGCACGATCAGGGGCAGCTCGGCCACGAGCTCGACCGAGGTCCCGGCGCCTGAGGAACCGACCCAGTCGAAGGCGCCGTCCGAGGCGACGCGTACTCCCTGGAAGAACGAGACCGAGGGAGGTACGTCGGCCGGCCCGAGCCCGTGCTTGGCAGCCGCCTTCACGAAGAGGTCACGGCCGGCGGGCGCTGGCCCCTCGGGCAGCGCGGTGCCGTAGCGCAGCGCGTTCCAGGCGGCGGTGCTCGTCCCGCAGAACGCGTCGTGACGACCCGAGGTGTCGGTGAGGACGGTGGCGAGGACCCGGCCGTCGCCGGAGAGCAGCGGATGACCCGCACCGAGGTAGGCCTGCCACGGGATCTTCTGGGTGTCGGCGACGTTGAGGCGCTCGGTCGGCTGGAGAGCGTTGTAGACGATCGTGTGCGCACAGGCCTCGCCGGTCGGGTCCTCGAGCCGCAACCGCGTGCCCCGGGCGAGCACCTTGTGGGTGTAGCCGCCCGGCGCTACCGTCTCGGCCCAGGTCAGACTCGCCGGGTCGACGTCGTCCGGACAGAACGGGCTCGACGAGGCCGGTAGGTACGGCATCCAGTCGCTGACCTGCCCCCCTTGCGCGCGAGCATCCGCCCGTGCGTTCAGCACCGTGTCCGTGCTGTGGTCTGCAGCTAGCGCCACCCGGGTCCTCCTTGAAGCATGATTAACCTGTCGACTGACAGGTAAGCATGTAGGTCAAGGGCGTCGGGGGCAAACCAAGACTGTTGGGAACCTGAGTCCGAAATGTGGGGTCGGAGACGGCGAAACTCTTCCCTGTCGGTCGATCGATTCTTACCGTTTTCAGCGGGAACTCGCTAGGGGGCGCGGACCTTTTCCTGCCGAATTCACGCGTGCGGTGCCGCATGATGAAGCGTTGTCGCCAGAGAGATGCACGCCAACCGAGAAGATAAACTGTCAAAAGACAGGTAACAGGGTCGGTGTGATCTCGGACACCGATCCGATAGTGATCCGGAACCGTGCCGAGGAGCGGGAAGAAACGACGGCGGATTCCGGATTCGGCTGACATCGGCCCTCGGGAGTGGGACCCTGACCCACGCAGGACGGGCACCTCGAGATGCCGGCGGGTCACCGGTCGGTCTTCATGCCGAGATCAGCGGGATGATCTCTTCGAGCCCCACGGCACCACATTTCCGGAGACGAACGTCCGCGATTCGGACCCGTCGCGCGGCATCGGGACTGCGATCATGCCGACGAGCTCGGACAGGTCGCTGATCGTCGGCCCGCTCCACTCGGGATCCGGGTCGAACGCGTCGCCGTCCTCGTCCTTCACGCCAACCACGAGCTCGTCGTGCCTCCGGGCGCGGAATCGCACCGATCGCATTCCCACCGCCTCGGCGCCGCTCAGCTCGTGATCGGCGCCGTCGCCGACATACACGCACTCACCGGTCCGCACCTCCAGTGCCGCCGCAGCGACCAGGTAGGCGCCCGAGTCGGGTTTGCGTACGCCTGTCTGGCAGGAGAACGAGACCGCGTCGAGGTGGTCCGCGAGCGGGCTCTGCGGCCAGATCGCGACCGTCTCCGCCGCGCAGTCGGCGACGAGGCCCAGCTTGAACCCGCGTTTGCGCAGCGACTTCAGCGCCGGCAGCGCCCAGGTCGCGGCATGCAGGGAGAGCGAGTAGTTCAGCTGCCGCGTGATCGCGCTCTCCACCTGAGACTCGGTCGGCGACCCGCCGACCCGCCTGGCCAGGTAGCGCACCGTGTGGTGCACATCGGCCATCAGGCCGCGTACGCGTTCGTCGAACGTCTCCGTGACCGCAGCCGCGAACGCGGCGGGGTCGACGCCGAGGTCCGCACCCATCGCCCGGGACACCGCGCCGTGCTCGGCAGGGTGGCCGCTCGGGACGAGCGTGTCCTGCAGGTCGAAGAGGACCGCACGCACCTCGGCCTCATCCATGACGTCAGCGTAACCAGGATCGAATCTTTGCTGAGGAAGTTCGACGAATCCGTAAAGGTTACGTCGATCAGCGGTTTCCGGTCAGCAGCAGTCACAGTCGTCGCCCGGCCGGCCGTCGTCGATGAGCGCCTCCGCCGGCGAGCAGCAGACCTCGCCTCGCCAGGCGTTCATGCCCTCCCGGACGGCGACGGCGGCGATCGTGAGCGCGGCGAGGGAATCCGCCCACCACCAGCCGAGCAGGCTGTTCAGCCCCAGACCGAGCAGGAGCGCGGCCGACATGTAGGTGCACAGCAGGGTCTGCTTGGAGTCGGCGACGGCCGAGCGTGACCCGAGCTCGGTGCCCGTACGCCGCTGCACCCAGGAGGCCAGCGGCATGACCACCAGGCTCAGCACGGCCATGCCGATCCCGACGCTCGAGTGCTCCGCCGCCTGGCGGGTGACCAACGCGCTGACGGCGTCGAAGCCGACGAAGGCGGCGAGCGCGAAGAACGAGCAGGCGATCACACGCAACGCGGTCCGCTCGCGACTCTCGTGGTGCTCACCCCCGAACTGCCAGGCGACGGCGACCGCGGAGGCGACCTCGATCACCGAGTCGAGACCGAACCCGACGAGCGCGGCCGAGCCTGCCCCCACGCCCACGACGAGCGCGACGATCGCCTCGGCCACGTTGTAGACGATGGTGAAGGCCACCAGCAGCCGCACCCTGCGTACGAGCACGGCCCTTCTCCGCTCGGCGGTCGATCGGGCGAGGACGACCTTCGCGGAGCGGACTGCGCTCACCACGTCACCTCGAGGCACTGCGGCGTCGGAGCGGTCTCGGTCTGAAGCGTCGCGTGCTCGATCCGATGTGCGGTCGCGAGCATCCGCTGCGCTTGCGCGAGGACGTCCTGCGAGTCGGCGTCCTCGGCGAGCGCGAGGTGCGCGGTCGCGACGTTCATCCCCGAGGTCAGCGTCCAGACGTGCAGGTCGTGGACGTCCTCGACGCCCGGGATTGCCTCCAGGTCGGCGACGACGGCATCCATCTGGAGGCCGTCGGGGATCTCCTGTCCGAGCACGGCCAGGACCTCACGACCCAGCACGATCGCGCGGAACGCGACGAAGAGCCCGATGGCCACCGCGACGCCGGTGTCCCACAACGGCTCGCCGGTGAGCGCAACGATCACACCGGCCACGATCACCCCGACGCTGCCCGCGGCGTCGGCGATCACCTCGAAGTAGGCGCCCTTGACGTTGAGCGACTCGGCGGCGCCGGCACGCAGCAACAGCATCGAGACGACGTTGATCACCAGACCGACCGCACCGACCACGAGCATCACCCCGGTCTGCACCTCCGTCTCGGCACCGATCCGCCCGACAGCCTCCACGACCACGTACGCCGCGACCCCGAGCATGATCAGCACCGTCAGCCCCGAGGCGAAGACCTCTGCGCGATAGGAGCCATAGGTGCGCCGACCGGTGGTGTCGGGCCTCGCCGCGATCCTGGTCGCGAGCAGCGCCGCCCCGAGTGCGACGGCGTCAGCACCCATGTGTCCGGCGTCGGAGACGAGCGCGAGCGATCCCGACCACACCCCGGCGACCAACTCGACGGTCAGGAACCCCGCGACCAGGACGAAGGTGACCGCCAGCCGCGACCGATACCTGCCACCGGCGTGGCCGACGGCGCCGTGTCCGTGTCCGTGTCCGTGCCCCATCAGCAGCACCCCAGCTCGTCGGCATCGGCGCAGGCGGCCTTGTCGGTGACCAGAACCAGTCCGTGGAGATCGGCCAGAGCATGGGCCACGCGCTGGTCGACCAGCTCATAGCGCGTACGCCGCCCCTCGGGCACGGCCACGACCAGACCGCAGCCACGCAGGCAGGCCAGGTGGTTCGAGACCGCCTGCCGGGTCGCTCCGAGCGAGTCCGCCAGGTCGGCCGGGTACGCAGGTCCCTCGCGCAGTCGCATGAGGATCCGGGCACGGGTGGCGTCGGAGAGCGCGTGGCCGAAGCGCGCGAGCGCGTCCAGGGAAGCCGTCGTCGTCGTGACCATGGGCCTGACGGTACATTCTTTTCTGGATTCAGAAAAACGTGTACTAAACCCAGAGCGTGACCCAGAGCACGCCCGTACCGACTGGGAAGCAGCTCGACCGGTGGCCTAGACTCGAGACCACGAAGGGGAGTAGTCCTCAACAGTCGCGTCGACACACTGGCCTCTGCGCCCGGCGCGATCGGCCACGAAGTGGCGGACGAGACCTTCGACCAAGCACCCGTATCAACATGACGGTGCTGGTCGAAGGACGCTGCACCCTCATGGGATTCCTCCGGCCGGCGCCGGAGAGGAACCCCTGTGTACGCCTTCCTGCTGTCGACCGCGGTCATCTTCGTCGCCGAGCTCGGCGACAAGAGCCAGCTCATGGCGATGACCTTCGCCACCCGCTACCGCGCTCGAGACGTGATCCTCGGGATCACCGCTGCCACCGCCATCGTCCATCTCGCCTCGGTCGGGATCGGTGCGCTCATCGGGGACGCCTTCGCCGAGCACCAGCACTACATCACCATCGTGGCCGGGCTCGCCTTCCTGGTCTTCGCGGCGTGGACCCTGCGAGGCGACGAGCTCACCGAGGACGAGGCCAAGAAGGCACGCAACAGCCGGGGCATGGCGATCATCGCCGTCTGCATCGCGTTCTTCCTGGCCGAGCTCGGTGACAAGACGATGCTGGCGACGATCACCCTGGCCACCCAGGAGGGCTGGCTCGGCACCTGGATCGGCTCGACCGTCGGGATGGTGGCTGCGGACGCGCTCGCCATCGGCGTCGGCGCACTCCTCGGCCGCAACCTCCCCGAGAAGGTGATCAAGTACGGCGCCGCGGCACTCTTCGCGCTCTTCGGGATCATCCTCGTCCTGGACGGCGTGGTGCAGCTCTGATCCGTCAGCTCTGATCCATCAGCTCTGATCCTCGGCGACGGGACGTCACGACTGGTCGAGCGCCTCGACCCGGCGGT
Source organism: Nocardioides sp. NPDC057767 (assembly GCF_042798275.1). Classification (NCBI taxonomy): domain Bacteria; kingdom Bacillati; phylum Actinomycetota; class Actinomycetes; order Propionibacteriales; family Nocardioidaceae; genus Nocardioides; species Nocardioides sp. NPDC057767. The sequence goes on from NZ_JBHVKJ010000013.1 coordinate 96,307, forward strand.
TCAGGTAGCGCTGCTCCGGCACGCTCTGGGTCAGGCGCGCCGCCAGCACGTAGTGCTCCCGGGCCGCGGCGAGGTCGCCGGACTGCTCGAGCAGGTGCGCCAGCACGGCATGGGCCCGGTGGTGCCGCTGCATCGCCGGGTGCTCCAGCAGGTCGCGTACGATCTCGATCCCGTGCTCCGGGCCGAGGCTCATCGCCACCGCGACGGCCCGGTTGAGCGTGACCGCCGGCGAGGGGGCGACCTGGGCGAGCATCCCGTAGAGCAGGTTGATCTGGAGCCAGTCGGTGGCTTCGTACGACTCGGCCTCGGCGTGGACCGCGGCGATCGCCGCCTGCAGCTGGTAGCGACCCACCGGCCCCTCGGGGAGCACCTCCTCGAGCAGCGCGACGCCTTCGCGGATCAGCTCGCGATCCCACTGCGAGCGGTCCTGGTCCTTGAGCGGGATCAGGTCGCCGAGGTGGTCGACGCGCCCGCAGGAGCGGGCCTGGGTCAGCAGCATGAGCGCGAGCAGACCGGTGGCCTCGTCGTGCTCCGGCAGGATGCCGCGCACCATCCGAGTCAGCCGGATCGCCTCGTCGGTGAGCTCGATGCCCTGCAGGTCCGGGCCGCTGGTGCGGGTGTGGCCCTCGTTGAAGATCAGGTGGCAGACGTCGAGCACGCACGCGATCCGCTCGGGCAGCTCGTCGGGCGCCGGCGAGCAGAACTCCTCGTCCTTCAGCGTCGCCCGGGCCCGGCTGAGCCGCTGGCCCATGGTCGCCTCCGGGACCAGGTACGCAGCCGCGATCTCCGCCGTCGTCAGGCCGCCCACGCACCTCAGCGTGATCGCGACCTGGGACGGTCGGCGCAGCGCGGGATGGGCGCACATCATCATCAGCCGCAGCGAGTCGTCGTAGGCCGAGCCGATCTCGGGAGCCGCCGGGTCGTGGTCGTCGAGCCGCCGCGCCCTCCCGTCGGCGAGCTCACGCCGGGTGCGCGCCGAGTCCGCCCGCAGCTGGTCGATCAACCGCCGATGGGCCACCCGGATCAGCCAGGCCCGCGGGTCGGTGGGCAGCCCGTCGCTGGCCCACCGCTGGCTGGCCGCGATGAGCGCCTCCTGGGCGGCGTCCTCACAGTCGGGGAGGTCGGGATGGACGCGCAGCAGGGCGCCGAGGACGTGGGCGGACTCCTGCCGCCACACGTCCTCGACTCCCGTTACCGTCATGTCAGTAGGTTGCCACCGGCCGTAGCTCGACGGTCTCACCGGGGCCACTGAAGCTGCGTACGACCTCTTCGGCTCTCTCCTGCGACTCGACGTCGATCAGGAAGAAACCGGCCAGATGCTCCTTCGCCTCCGAGTAGGGACCGTCGGTGGCGATCGGCTCGCCGGCGTCCCAGCGATAGAGCCTGGCCGAGGCCGGATCGGCGAGGGCCTGCCCGCCGAGGAGCTCCCCGTTGGCCGAGAGCTCCTCCATGATCCCCTCGAAGGCAGCGTTGAGCTTCTCCCTCGTCTCCTGCGGCAAGGACTGGAACTCGGGGATGAAGTCACCCGTCGGGTGGCCCCAGGGCTGCGGGTTGGAGTGGATGAGGATGACGTACTTCATGACTCTTCCCTTTCGACGGCGCCTGTCGCAGGCGCCTTCCGTAGGCGTGCTTACGGGGGATACGTCGTAGCCGGCCGGCGTGGTTCTACATCGTCCCAGAAACTTCCGTGCCGCGGAGTGGGTCTCCTCGGCGGAACACTCTGCAGCGGCCGTCGCCGATATGGAAGGGTGGCCGCTTGTGAATCCGGGAGCGTTCGAAGCAGTCGACGAACGTCTGGTCTCCACCCTCGACGACCTCCTCGCCCAGCAGTCGCTGGCGCCCGGCATCGTCGTCAACGCTCTCTTCAACCGGTTGGTCACCGAGGTGCTGAGCGTGCCCGAGTCGGCCGCTGACTCCGTGCTGGCCGCGTTGCCGCCGTCTCGCTCACCCGCGGTCTTCCGGTCGGTGGCCTCCGCCGGCGAGCATGAGCTCGAGCGGGTCTGGGCCGACCGGATCGCTCGCTCCCCCGATCCCGAGGAGGCGTTCTCACGCTTCCCCTACCGCGAGAACTACCGGCTTCTCGTGGAGATGGAGCTGCAGGCCGTACGCCGCCAGGGCACCGATCCGCGACACGTCCTGCTCCTCGGCTCGGGGCCGCTGCCCCTGACCGCGCTCTGTCTGGCCGTGCAGGGCATCGCGGTGCACTGCGTCGATCACGACCCGGAGGCCATCCAGCTCTCCGCGGCCGCCTTCGGACGCCTGGGCGCCACCGGCGTGACGTTCGAGCACGCCGAGGCAGCGGCCGCCACACCACCGGACCCCGTCGACGTCGTGCTTCTCGCCGGCCTGGTCGGATCCGACGACGCCGCGAAGGCCGACGTGCTCGGCAAGGCGGTCACCCACCTCGCCCCGGGCGGACTCGTCCTGGCGCGGAGCGCCCGGGGGCTGCGTACGCTGCTCTATCCGCGGGTCGGCCCCGCGGCGCTGGCCGGCCTGACCGTGGTGGCCGAGGCCAACCCCGAGGTCGACGCCCCCGGGACCGACGTGATCAACAGCGCCATCCTCGCCCGGCCCGGCGCGTGCTCTAGAGAGCCGGGTCGAGCACCTCGGCCTTGAGCTGCGCGGCCCGCTCGATCCGCTCGGCACCGGTCTTCCCGAGGTTCCACGTCGGCAGGATGAACTCGTCGAAGCCGGCCTCGACGTAGCGCCCGACGAAGTCCTGCAGCTCACCGGCCGAGCCGGTCTGCGTCCTGGCGAAGCCCGGGTTCGCGCCGTCGAGATCGAGCATGAGGTTCGTGGTCGTCCTGATCGTGGACGGGTCGCGGCCGACCTGCTCGCAGGCCTCCAGGAGCTTGGCCCGCACCGCACCGGCGCTCTCGGGGGTGCCCCAGGTGTTCCACTCGTCGGCGTGCCGGGCGACGACCCGCAGCATCCGCGGGCCCTTGGCCCCGACCAGGATCGGCAGCGGCGAGGCCACGGGCTTCGGCTCGCACGGTGCGTCGGTGAGCTGGAAGTGAGTCCCGTCGAACGTGGTCCGCGGCTTGTCGAGCAGCGATCGGGTGACCTCGATCGCCTCCTCGAACCGGTCGACGAGCACCTTCGCGCCCGGCAGATCGAAGCCGTAGGCCTTGTGCTCGTTGATCTGCCAGCCCGCGCCCATGCCGAGCACGAACCGCCCATTGGCGATGTGGTCGATCGTCGCGGACCGGTTCGCGAGCAACGCCGGGTGGTGGATCGTCGTCGGCGAGACGAGCGGCCCGATGCGTACGTTCTGGGTGGTCGCGGCGAGCGCCGGCAGAATTCCCCAGACCTCGTGCATCGGCCCGTCGTCGATCTCCTCGGTGCCGGTGTTGGGCATGTAATGGTCGGCGACCCAGACGCCGTACCATCCGGCCTGGTCAGCCGCTTGCGCCTCGGCGAGGATGTCGGCGGCGGGGAAGACGAGATTGGGCCACAGCGAGATCTTCACGTCACCAACTTACCGAGGCCCCCAGAAAATATTCTTGGCAGAGTTGTCGATTCCGCGTAGACCTCGTTCGACCAAGGGGTGAACGGGCCGGCAAGACGGCCCGACCGACACAGGAGATACCGAGATGCCGAAGTACATGCTGATCTGGCGGACCATCGACGAGGACAAGCAGAACGCCGCGATGGCCGAGATCCCCTTCGAGCAGATGCTCGAGAAGATGGGTCAGCTCAACGACGAGCTCATCAAGTCGGGTGTGCTGCTCGCGATGGAGGGTCTGGACCCGGAGGAGCACACCGTCGTCACCTACGCCGACGCCGAGGAGGCGCCGGTGGTCACCGACGGTCCCTACGGCGAGACCAAGGAGCTCTTCGGGGGCTTCTACCTGATCTCGGTCGGCTCGAAGGAGGAGGCGATCGAGTGGGCCAAGCGGGTCGGCGGCTTCCCCGGCTCCGCCGTCGAGATCCGCCGCGTGCCGACGATCGACGAGTTCCCCCAGGACAACCCCTGGATCCAGAAGGAGCTCGACTGGCGGACCAAGAACGGGCAGCTCTGAGGGTCGAGATCGTAGGAGAAGCCGATGAGTGACGCGACGCGCGCCGTCGAGGCGATCTGGCGAATCGAGTCCGCCCGTATCGTCGGCGCGCTCGCGCGCTACACCGGCGACTTCGCCCTCGCCGAGGACGCGGCCCAGGAGGCCCTCGCGGAGGCGCTGGTCTCCTGGCCACGCGACGGTCAGCCTGCCAACCCGGTCGGTTGGTTGATGACCACCGCGAAGCGGCGGGCCATCGACACGATCCGCCGCGCCGGCGTCCAGCGCGAGAAGTACGAAGCCATCGCCCACGACCAGGACGAGGCGTACGCCGATGACCTGGATGTCGAGCGGATCGATGACGACGTCCTGGCGCTGATGTTCGTCTCCTGCCACCCGGTGCTGTCCAAGGAGGCCCGGGTGGCGCTCACCCTCCGGGTGGTCGGCGGTCTCAGCAGCGAGGAGATCGCCCGTGCCTTCCTGGTGCCGGTGCCGACGATCCAGGCCCGGATCACCCGCGCCAAGAAGACGATCGCGGCCGCGAAGGTGCCCTTCGAGGTGCCCGCGCCCGACGAGCGCCGGCAGCGGCTCGCCGGCGTGCTCAACGTCCTCTACCTGATCTTCACCGAGGGCTCCACCGCCACGTCCGGCGAGGATCTGATCCGCACCGACCTCGCGCGCGAGGCACGCAGACTGACCCGGGTGCTGATCGGCGTGCTGCCCGACGAGCCCGAGACGTACGGGCTGCTCGCGCTCATGGAGCTGACCGCCTCCCGCTTCCCTGCTCGTATCGACGCCGCCGGTGACCCGGTCCTCCTCGAGGAGCAGGACCGCACCCGATGGGACCAGGGCGCCATCCGCCGGGGTCGGGCCGCCCTCGAGCAGGCGACCCCGCGAGGTCTCGGCCCGTACGGCCTCCAGGCCGCGATCGCTGCCACCCACGCCGTCGCCGACTCGGTGGAGACCACTGACTGGGAGCGGATCATCGTCCTCTACGAGGCACTGGGCCGCGTCGCACCCAACCCGATCGTCGACCTCAACCGTGCCGTGGCCGTCGCGATGGCCCACGGACCGATGCGCGCCCTGGAGATCGTCGACCGAATCGCCGCGGACAGGCGGCTCGACAACACCCATCTCCTCCCGACCGTACGCGGCGAGCTGCTGCGCCGGCTCGGCCGGACCGTCGAGGCGCGCGAGGAGCTGGAGCGGGCAGAATCGATGTGCGCGAACGAGCGCGAGCGTGTCGTACTTCGGCAAAAACTCGCTGATCTTCCCTAAAACGGGGTATATCTGTCGCTCATGTCACAAGCAGCAAGGACCGAGACGACCGAAACCCCACGCTGGCGGATCCTGGGTCCTGGCCTCGTCGTGGCCGCAACCGGTGTCGGCGCCGCCGACCTGGTCGCCACCCTGATCGCCGGCAGCAAGTACGGCTACGCGCTGCTGTGGGCTGTCGTGATCGGCTGCGTGCTCAAGGTGGTGCTCGTCGAGGGCGCGGGGCGCTACAGCCTGGCCACCGGCGAGACGATCTTCCAGGGCTGGCGGCGGCTGGGCATCTGGACGACGATCTACTTCGCCCCCTACATCGTGATCTGGGGCTTCATCTACGGAGCCGCGGCAATGGCCGGCACCGGCCTCGCCCTGGCCGCGCTGCTCTCGTTCGCCTCCGTGAAGGTCTGGGGCATCGTCTCCGGCCTGATCGGCCTCGCCATCGTGTGGGCCGGGCGCTACGGGCTCTTCGAGAAGTTCCTCGCGGTCCTGGTCGGCATCATGTTCGTCACCATGATCGCCGCCGCGATCATCACCGTGCCGAACCTCCCCGACCTCCTCAAGGGTCTGGCCCCGACCATCCCGGACGGCGCCTTGGTCAACGTCCTCTCGGTGGCCGGCGGCGTCGGCGGCACGATCACGCTGGCCGCCTACGGCTACTGGCTGCGTGAGAAGGGCTGGCACACGCCGAAGTTCATGCGCGTGATGCGGATCGACAACACCACCGCGTACGTCGTCACCGGCATCTTCGTGGTCGCCACCCTCATCGTCGGCGCCGAGCTGCTCTACTCGGCCAAGATCGCCGTCGGCACCGGCGACCAGGGCATGCTCGACCTGTCCAAGGTGCTCGCCGACCGTTACGGCACCTGGTTCGGCAAGCTGTTCCTGATCGGCTTCTGGGCGGCCGCGATGTCATCCCTCGTCGGCGTCTGGAACGGCGTCAGCCTGATGTTCGCCGACTTCATGGGCACGGTCCGCGGCAAGGCGGACGAGCCCGAGGCCAAGAGCGGCGGCATCTGGTACCGCTCCTACATCCTCTGGCTCACCTTCCCCCCGATGATCTGGCTCCTGCTGGCCGACCAGCCCGCCTGGCTGATTCTCATCTACGGAGTCCTGGGCGCGTTCTTCATGCCGTTCCTGGCGATCACGCTGCTCTGGCTCCTCAACACCAGCCACACTCCCGCGGAGTGGCGCAACAAGTGGGCCTCCAACATCGGCCTCGTCATCTGCGCCCTGCTCTTCGCCTGGCTCGCCTTCGACCAGGTACGCACCTCCATCACCGACCTCCTCGGCTGACGCCGAGCCGGCTCGAACTGACCGAAGACCACGCCGAGTCGGCTCGTCATGACGAGCCGACTCGGCGTTGTCCAGGCGTGCAAGTAGGCGTCGCGGCCACCGCTGATCCCTGAGCGACGAGCGTGAGACGAAAGTCGGTTGACGCCTCCCGGGTCCGGGTAAAGGCTGGACGCCATGCCCGCCGACGAGCTTTACGGCTGGAGGCGCAACGCAGCGATCTTCCTCGCCGGCCAGACGGTCTCCCTGCTCGGCTCGATGCTGGTGATGTACGCCGTGATGTGGCACCTCACCATCGAGACCCGTTCCGGGTCCGTGCTGATGCTCAGCCTCGTGTTCGGAATGCTCCCGCAGGCGTTCATGTCGATCTTCGGCGGCGTCTGGGCAGACCGGCATCACCGCAAGTTCCTCATCATGGGCTCGGACGCCACGATCGCGGTCGCAACCCTGATCCTGGCCGGCCTGATGGCGAGCGGGATCGACGACCTCTGGATCATCTATCTCGCCCTGGCCATCCGATCGGTCTTCGCCGGGATCCAGATGCCCGCGGTCACCGCAATGATCCCGCAGATCGCACCGGAGTCCCAGCTGCTCCGGATCAACGGAGCCTTCCAGACCATCCAGTCCGCGATGACGCTCCTGGCCCCGGCGCTCGCAGCGGTCATCTACGCCAGCATGGACATCGTCGCCGTCTTCTTCATCGACGCGGTCACGGCGCTGATCGGCGTAGGCCTGCTCGCCCTCGTCCCTGTCGCCCGTCTCGTACGCTCCGACCAGAGGAACGTCTCCTACTTCGGTGATCTGCGTGCCGGCCTGAAGTACGTCTCCACCCACGCGCACGTACGTTGGATCCTCATCCTCTTCACGTTGGTCATGCTCATCGTCGGAGCGCCGTCCTACCTGACCCCGCTGATGGTCACCCGTACCTTCGGCGACGAGGTCTGGAAGCTGACCGCGAACGAGCTGTTCTGGGGTTTCGGAATGCTCGCCGGCGGTGCTGCGATGGCCGCGCTCGGACCCAAGATCGTGCACCGCATGCGCCTGATGGTCGGGTCCGTCATCCTCATCGGGTTGCTGGTCGTCGGCCTGGGCGTCTCGACGAACATGTGGGTCTTCTTCGTCTTCGGCATGCTGATCGGAGTGTTCTTCTCGGCGCTCAGCACGCCGGCGATCACGATCCTGCAGGAGCGGGTGGTCCCGGAGATGCAGGGACGTGTCTTCGGCATCCTCGGGATCGTCATGTCGGTCGCGATGCCGCTGTCCATGGTCGTCTTCGGCCCGCTTGCGGACCAGTTCTCGGTCGAGTCCCTGCTCGTGCTCGCCGGCCTGCTCCTCTTCCTGGTGGTGGCCGGGATCCTCGCGATCCCCGGTGCGCGCCGTTCTCTCGCCGAGGTCGACGTCCCGAAGGACGAGCCGGCCGTCACCTCTCTGATCACGCCGGACGAGGAAGCATCGCAGGGCTCCAAATGACAGTTGCCCGGCACCTCGAGGGTACCGGGCAACTGTGGAAGCTCTGGGTCAGCGGCTGGTGACCAGCTTGATGGCCACACCGAGACCCGCGGCAACTACGGCAGCGATGAGCAGCTTCTTGACCATGGGAACTCCTAGTTCGAGATGTTGAAACGTACGGACTGCAACTATGACATTGGACCCCGTGACGCAGGCCACGTCAACCTGGCGTGGCGTGAAGAGACCGTCACCAGCATCTCGACAAGCTCGATCCAGGCATCGCACATAGGCACAAATGGCAGCAGGGCCACCTCCGAAGAGGTGGCCCTGCGCAAAGTTATGTCCGGCGGCGTCCTACTCTCCCACAGCCTCTCGGTTGCAGTACCATCGGCGCTGAAGGGCTTGACTTCCGGGTTCGGGATGGGACCGGGTATTTCCCCTTCGCTATGGCCGCCGTAACTCTTGAGATCACTCTCCCGCTCTCTGGGGGGGTGACCAAACCTGTGTTACAACAGTTGGTTGTGGACGCGAGACTTGACGGTCTTCGTTTGTTGTTTTTGTTGAGGGTTTATGAAAGATAAGCCCTCGGCCTATTAGTACCGGTCGGCTGGGCATCACTGCTGTACACCTCCGGCCTATCAAC